>NZ_BAABDO010000034.1:0-55873 GCF_039539665.1 Actinomadura keratinilytica | reverse complement strand
GGTCCGGGCCGGGCGCGCGCTGCGCCCCTCGGCCGTGTGGGCGTCGGCGCGCCGCCACCCGGCCTTCGCCGTGCTGCTGGCCGTCGCGGGGCTGCTGCGCGTCGTGACGATGATCGGCTACCAGCCGGTCATGTTCTTCAACGACAGCTTCGACTACCTGCACGTGGCGATGAAGCCGTACCCGCACCCGCTGCGGCCGGACGGGTACTCCTTCATGCTGCTCGCGCTCAAGCCGCTGCACAGCTTCGCGCTGGTGGCTGCCGTCCAGCATCTGATGGGGCTGGCGACGGGCGTGATGATCTACGCCCTGCTGCGCAACCGGTTCCGGCTGCCCGGCTGGGGCGCCGCGCTGGCCGCCGCTCCCCCGCTGCTGGACGCCTACACCATCCAGCTCGAGCACCTGGTGCTGTCGGACACGCTGTTCACCTTCCTGGTGATGTGCGCGGTGACGCTGCTGCTGCGGCGGGACCGGCACACCCCGAAGACGGCCGCGGCGGTGGGGCTGCTGATCGGCCTGGCCTGGCTGACCCGCTCGGTGGGCCTGCCGGTGCTGCTCGGCGTGCTGGTGTTCCTGCTGATCCGGCGCACCGGCTGGCGGCTGCTGGCGGCGATGCTGGCCGCGTGCATGCTGCCGGTGGTGGCCTACATGGGCTGGTTCAAGGCCGAGCACGGCAAGTTCGCCATCACCGAGAGCAACGGCATCTTCCTGTACGCGCGGGTCTACAAGTTCGCCGACTGCCACAAGATGAACCCGCCGGTGCAGGAGATCCCGCTGTGCACCGAGCCGGAGAACCGGCTGCCCAACTCCCAGGACGGCATCTGGAACGCCGCGTCCCCGCTCAACCGCTACCCGGGCCAGCGGTTCAGTCCCGAGCAGAACGCCACCGCCAACGACTACTCCAAGCGGGCGATCCTGTCCCAGCCGCTGGACTACCTCGGCGTGGTGGCCCACGACTTCTTCCGCGTCTTCCGGTGGAAGCGCACGGTCTTCCCGGACCGGGCCACCTACCAGCAGTACGAGTTCGGCGAGACGTCCACGGCGCTGCCGAACTGGCGGATGGACAACGACACCACGGCCGCCGACGAGGCGGTCGCCTACGAGCGCGGCCGCGCCCGGCCCCGGGTGGTCGAGCCGTTCGCCGGGGTGATCCGCGGCTACCAGGACGTGTTCTACCTGCGCGGCACCATGGTCGGCGCCATCCTGCTGGTCGGCCTGGCCGGGCTGGCCGCGATGTGGCGCCGGGTGGGCGGCGCGGCGTTCCTGCCGTGGACGCTGGCGACCGGGCTGCTGCTGGCGCCCGCCGCGACGGCCGAGTTCGACTACCGGTACGTCCTGCCGTCGGTGCCGCTGGCGTGCCTGGCGGCCGGCCTGGCGTTCGCGCCCGAGACGCGGGCGCGGCTGGCGGGCCTGGTGCGGCGGCGCGCCGCCGAGCCCGCCGAGCGGACCGAGGCCGAGCTGATCGAGGAGAAGGTCCCCGAGGTCGCCGCCAAGTGACGGCGGGGCGCGGCCCGGCGCCGGCGCCCGGGACGCGAGCGCGGCTAGTAGGCGTGCAGGCGGCGGAGGCGGAACACGATCTCCAGGTCGTTCCTGGCGGCGGTGCGGGGCTCGGCCCGTGCCCGCCGCCGCGCCCCGGGGAAGGTCTTGACGCTCTGGCAGCGGCACCGCGGGCAGACGTGGTCGAGCCAGGGCGTGGTGCAGGGATGCCCTTCGTGGGCGTACACCACCACCTCGCCGCCGTGGCCGTCGGCGGTGTGGACCACCTCGAACTCCTCACGCCAGGTGGTCAGGCAGTTGAGGCATTCGTAGACCCAACTCTCGTGGCTGGACCATGTGTCGTGCACAGGCCCCCACCTCCCCGGTGAACGCCACATCGCGTCCGGGACACCCGGTGTGTCGGGCGACGCGGTGCATGAACGAATATTCCCCCTTGACGGCGTTTGGACCGTGCCGGGCGGCGTCAATGCGCGCGTCGGCGCTTATGTCGGTGCTGGTGTCACGCGCCGCCCCGCTTGGCCGCGACGACCGCGTCGTACACCTCCCGCCGGGGCACCCCGGCGGCCTTGGCGACCTCGCCGATGGCCTGCTTGCGGGGCGTTCCGGCGGCCTCGCGGGCGGCGACCCGGGCGGCCAGGTCGGCCGGGTCGGCGGTGCCGTCCGGCTCGGGCGCGCCGCCGACGACCAGGGTGATCTCGCCGCGCACCCCGTCCTGCGCCCAGGCCGCCAGCTCGCCGAGCGTGCCGCGCCGCACCTCCTCGAAGGTCTTGGTCAGCTCGCGGCAGACGGCGGCGGGCCGCTCGGCGCCGAACGCCTCGGCCATCGCCGCCAGGGTGGCGGCCAGCCGGTGCGGGGCCTCGAAGAACACCATGGTGCGCGGCTCGGCGGCCAGCGCCGCCAGGCGCCGCGCCCGCTCCCCGGGGCGGCGCGGCGGGAACCCCTCGAAGCAGAACCGGTCGGTCGGCAGCCCCGACACCACCAGGGCCGTGGTCACCGCGGACGGGCCGGGCAGCACGGTGACCGGCACGCCCTCGGCCACGGCGGCGCGGACCAGCCGGTAGCCGGGGTCGGACACGCCGGGCAGGCCCGCGTCGGTGACCACCAGCACGTCCCGCCCCGCCAGCAGCTCGGCGAGCAGCTCGGCGGCGCGGGCGCGCTCGTTCTGGTCGTAGTAGGACACCACCCGCGCGCGCGTCTCGACGCCGAGGTCGGCGGCCAGCCGACGCAGCCGCCGGGTGTCCTCGGCCGCGATGATCTGCGCGTCGGCCAGTGCGGCGCGCAGCCGCGGCGACGCGTCGTCGGCCCGTCCGATGGGCGCCGCGGCCAGCCGCAGGGTGCCGGTCGCGCCGCCCGTCTGGTTCCCCGTCACCCCTCCATTGTCCCGTCCGCCGTCCCGCCGCCGGGACGCCGACCTGACCACGAAGGGTTCGCCATGCAACCATCGGGTTACCGTCCCGCCCGTACCATGGCGGAATGGCGATGACGGATGTGGCACCGGCCCGGGCCTCCGACGAGCCGCGGAGGACACCCTCGCTGCGCGACCGGCTGTCCCCGCCGGTTCCGGGCAGTGCCCTGCTGGGCTGGCTGGGTCCGCTGCTGGTGACCGCGTTCGCCGCCTTCCTGCGCTTCGACCGGCTGGCCGTGCCGAAGGCGGTGGTCTTCGACGAGACCTACTACGCCAAGGACGCGCTGTCGCTGCTGAAGTTCGGCTGGGAGCACAGCACCGTCAAGGACGCCGACAAGCTCCTCATCCAGGACCCGAACGCCGACATCTGGGCGGAGGGCCCGTCGTTCGTCGCCCATCCCCCGGGCGGCAAGTGGATGATCGCCATCGGCGAGTGGCTGTTCGGCGCCACGCCGTTCGGGTGGCGGTTCATGCCCGCGCTGTTCGGCACGCTGGCGGTGCTGGTGCTGTGCCGGGTGGCCCGCCGGATGACCGGCTCGACCCTGCTGGGCTGCGCCGCTGGGCTGCTGCTGGCGCTGGACGGGCTGCAGTTCGTCACCAGCCGGGCCGCGCTGCTGGACATCTTCGTGCAGTTCTGGATCATCGCCGCGTTCGCGTGCCTGGTGAACGACCGGTTCCGGTCCCGCGCCCGGCTGGCCGACCGGATCGCCGCGCAGGGCGGCCCGGACGCCGGGTCTCCTTTCGGACCGTTCCTGGTGCACGGGTGGCGGATCGCCGCCGGGTTGTGCCTGGGCATGGCGTGCGCCACCAAGTGGACCGGCGTCTTCTACGTCGCCGCGTTCGGGCTCATGGTGCTGTTCTGGGACTTCGGCGCCCGCCGCGCGGCGGGCGTGCCCCGGCCGCTGGCCGGCACGATGCTGCTGACGGCCGGCCCGGCCTTCGTGCAGCTGGTGGTCGTGGCGGCGGTCACCTACCTGGCGTCCTGGTGGGGCTGGATCTTCCGGCCGGGCGGCTGGGGGCGCGGCGAGGTCGCCGGCAACCTGCTGCTGCGCCCGTTCGAGGCGCTGCCGGACCTGTGGCACTACCACACCGAGATGTGGAACTTCCACAACGGGCTGGACGCCAAGCACCCGTACCAGTCGTGGCCGTGGGACTGGCCGATCCTGCGCCGTCCCGTGGCGTTCTTCTACACCGAGCCCAAGGGGGCCTGCGGCGAGGCCGTCCGCTGCTCGCGGGAGATCCTCGGCATCGGCACGCCCGCGCTGTGGTGGGGCGGGCTCATCGCCCTGGTGGTGGCCGTGGGGCTGTGGCTGGCCGCGCGGGACTGGCGGGCGGGCGCCATCCTGCTGGGCTATCTGGCGGGCTGGCTGACCTGGTTCCCCAACGCGTTCGGCGACCGCACGATGTTCCTGTTCTACACGACCCCGGTGATCCCGTTCATGGTGCTGGCGGTGGTGCTGACGCTGGGCGTGCTCATCGGGCCGCAGCCGACGCGGGCCGCCGCGCTGACCCACCTGCCCCGGTTGTACGGGGCGGCCGCGGCCGCCCCGGCGGAGACCGCGGCCAAGATCGGCGGCGTGCTGGCCCGGATGGAGACGCGCCGCATGGTGGGGGCGGCCATCGCGGGCGCGTTCGTGCTGGTGGTGCTGGCGAACTTCGCCTACTTCTACCCGGTGCTGGCGGCGAAGGTGATCTCCTACGACGAGTGGCACGCCCGGATCTGGTTCAGGGACTGGATCTAACGGCCCGGACCGCGTCCGGGCGTGCCGTCCCGCCTCGGCACTACTGCTTGAGCAGGGTCTTCATCCGGTCGATCTCGGCCTGCTGGGTCTTGATGATCGACGCGGCGAGGTTCCTGGCGGCCGGGTCGGCGCCCTTGGCCTGCTCCTGCCGGGCCATGGTGACCGCGCCCTCATGGTGCTCGATCATCATGGTGAGGAACTCGCGGTCGAGGCGTTCGCCGGTCAGCCCGCCGAGCCGCCGCATCTGCTCGGCGGTCATCATGCCGGGCATGGCACCGCCGTGCGCGTCGTGACCGCCGTGCGCCTCGTGGCCGCCGTGGCCGCCGGTGCCCGCGCCGTCGTCCTCGGCCGGCACCTCGGCGCCCCAGGCGCGGAGCCATCGGGTCATGGTCTCGATCTCGGGCGACTGGGCCTTCTCGATCTGCCGGGCGAGCCGTTCGATCTCCGGGTCCCGGGTCTTGCCGAGGACGATCCGGGTCATCTCCACGGCCTGGCGGTGGTGCGGGATCATCATCTGCGCGAACGTGACGTCCTGCGCGTTGTGCCGCGCCGTGGCCGGCGCCGCGGCCGACGCCGTGGCCGACGCGGTCGCCGGGGCGGCCGCACCGTCCGCGCCGCCGCCGTCCCCGCCGCAGGCGGCCGTGCCGATCAGGACGACCGCGGCGACCATCGCGAACTTGGTGGTCATGTCGTGTCTCTCCTCGCTGGACGAGCTGTCACAGGGCATGCGGAAAGCGCGCTCGGCCCCGGGGAGGACCCGGCGCCGGCGTGCGGCCTGTCACAGCCTCAGCACGGAGAGTCGGTAGACGTCGGGCGGCCGCGCCCGGGGCGGCCCCCGGCGCGGCGGCGCCGCGCGTCCGCGCGCCGCCCGCAGCGGCAGCAGGGCGACCGGACGCGCCGCCACGGCGAACAGCAGCAGCGCGACCGTCAGGAGGGCGAAGCACACGGTGCCCGCCGAGCAGCCCGCCGGGTGCCCGGCGTCGTGCACCGGCCCGGCGGTGCCATGGTGGTCGCCCGCGGCGTGGAGCGTCGCCTGCGGCGGCGGGTGCGCCGCCGGCATGGACAGCGGCGCGGAGACGTGCACGGGGGACGGGGAGGCCGTGACGCCGTGCATCATGAACAGCCCGGCGAGCAGCCCCAGGCCCAGCAGCGTCAGCAGGACGCCGCGCGGCGACGGCCCCGATCCCCTCACGGCGCCCCACTCTAATGCGTGTGCTCTCCGTCACGCTCGGCGACCGTCAGACCCCGGCGGTCTGCGGGCGGACGGAGTCGGGCGGCCTGCGCGCGAACGTCCGGCGGCCCAGCAGGCAGCAGGCGAGCGCGAGCGCCCCGCCGGCGACCGCTCCGGCGAACGCGCCGGGCACTCCGGCGAGGTCCTGCCCGAGCCCGGCGACGGCCGAGCCCGCCGAGTTGCCGACGCCGAAGGCCGCCACCACCCAGGCGAACGCCTCGGTCACGGTGCCGGCGGGGGCGAGCCGGTCCACGACCGAGAACGCGCACGCCAGCATCGGCGCCAGGAAGACGCCGCTGAGGGCCGCCAGCGCGGTCATGAGCGGCGGCGAGGGCGCCCACATCAGCGGCACGTAGCCCGCCGCCAGCCCGCCCATCAGCCACGGCAGGCGGACGTGCGGCTCGCCCCGCCACCGCCTGGCCCCGTACACCAGGCCGCCGCCGAGCGCCCCGGCGGACATCGCGGCCAGCAGCAGCCCGGACACGGCGTCGTCGCCCTCGCGTTCGGCGTAGGCGACGACGGCCACCGCGTACACGCCGAGGGCGACGCCCGCGCAGGACAGGGCGAGCAGCAGCACGCGCAGGCCGCCGGAGCGCAGCGGGCCCGCCCAGTCGGCGGCGCGCGTCTCGGCGCGCCAGCGGCGCGACGGCTCCGACAGCGTGACCACGAGGGTCCCGGCGATGCCGAGCGCGCCGGTCAGCAGCAGCGCGGTCTCGGTGGAGACCGCGGCGGCGGCCACCACGAGCAGCGGCCCGGTCGTGAACAGGATCTGCTGGGCGGCCGCGTCCAGCGCGTAGGCGGCCTGGACCTGCGCGGGCCCGGGCAGCACGAACGCCCACAGCGCGCGCAGCCCGGCCTCCAGCGGCGGGGTGGCGAATCCCGCGAGGACCACCGCGCCGGCCGCGACCGGCAGCGGCTCGGCGCCGACGGCGGCCAAGAGGGCGAACCCGGCGGCGGCCAGCACGGCGGCGGGCACCAGCACGCGGGGCTGGCTGTAGCGGTCCATGGCGCGGCCGAGCACGGGCTGCCCGGCGGCCATGGACAGGCCGAACACCGCCGCCAGGGTGCCCGCCAGCGGGTAGCCGCCGCCCTCGGCGCGCACGTGCAGCACCACCGCCAGCACGCCCATGCCGTTCGGCAGGCGGCCGAGCAGCGTGCCGCCGAGCAGGCGGGCGGCGTACCGCGTCTGCAGGAGGCCGAGGTAGGCGCGCATTCCACTCCCGGGGTTCGTCATACGTATTACTTCCCGTCATACGTACCACTCCCCGGTCCCCGCGTTCTAGCCTGTTTTCACTGCGGTCCGGTGCGGCTGGCCGATCGGGCCGACCGAAAGCCGACGGCGAGGAGGCGCTGTGCCCATGACCAGGCGCCCCACCAGCAGGGACGTCGCGCAGGCGGCCGGCGTCTCGCAGTCGACCGTTTCCCTGGTGCTGGGCGGCAAGTGGCCCGGCCGCGTCTCCCCCGCCACCGCGCGCACGGTGCGGCGGGCCGCCGAGCGGCTCGGCTACCGGCCCAACCTGGCCGCGCGCAATCTGCGGCTCGGCACGACCCGCACGGTGCTGCTGGTGGTGCCGACGCCGAGCAGCACGTTCTTCGGCTCCGTCTACACGGGCGCCGCCGAGGTCGCCGCGCGGCACGGGTTCGGCGTCGTGGTGTACCCGTGGCCGGACGACACGGGCCCCGGCGACGCCTCGGCGCAGGGCGGCCCGTTCGCGTCGCCCCGGGAGGCCATCGACGGGGTGCTGGCCTCGTCGCTGGCCGTGGAGGTGCTCAAGGAGTTCCGCGACACCCCGGCGGTGATGCTCGACAACGACCCGGCGGGCGCGACGCCCACCGTCGCCTTCGCCGTGGCCGACGGCATGCGGGCGCTGGCCGCGCACCTGGGCGCCCTGGGGCACCGCCGGTTCGGGCACGTGGCCGCCGCGGTCGACCAGTGGACGTTCCACGAGCGCGGCGGCGCGCTGGCGGCGGCCGTGGCCGCGCTGCCGGGGGGCGGGCTGGTCCGCGCCACGTCGGCGATCGACGTTGCCGCGGCCAAGGAGGCGGCGGGGCGGCTGCTGGACCGCCCGGACCGCCCCACGGTCCTGGTCTGCGACGACGACCTCATGGCGGCGGGCGCCTACAAGGCCGCGCGGGCGCGGGGCCTGGAGATCCCGCGCGACCTGTCGGTCACCGGGTTCGACGACGACGTGCTGGCCACCGCGCTGGAGCCGGAGCTGACCACCGTCCGGCTGCCCGCCCGCCGCCTCGGCGCCGAGGGCATGACGGCGCTTCTGGAGCTCCTGGACGGCCGCACCCCCGAGCCCCGCTCCCTCCCCGCCGAACTCGTCGTCCGCGCCTCCACCGCCCCACCCCGCCGCTGAACTGCATTGATAGTCGAAAAGGTATCGCCCGGCAGGCCATATCCATATTGGACATGGGCGTGCGGGGTCTGGTCTGCTTCCTCCGTCCGGAGATCACCGAGCGACGAGGACCAGATGATCGAGCGAGACAACGAACGCCGCCGGTGGCCGCGGCGGAGGCTGGGCGCGGCGGCGCTGGCGGCGTCCCTGCTGTTCGGCGGCACCGCCTGCGGCGCGACGCCCGAGACCACCGCGGCCGCCCGCGGCGCCGCCTCCGCGCAGACGCCCGGGGCGGCGTCCGGCCAGGCCGAGGTCACCAAGCGGCTGCGCGAACTGGAGGCGTCGTACAACGGACGCATCGGCGCGTTCGCCATCGACACCGGCTCCGGCAAGACCGTCGGCCACCGGGCGCACGAGCGCTTCGCCGGCAACTCCACCTTCAAGGCCGTCCTGTGCGGCCTGGTCCTCCACAAGGCGCGCACGACCGACCCGGGCCTGCTGGAGCGCAGGTTCCACTGGACGGCGGAGGAGGCGGAGAAGGCCGGGCACGCCCCGGTCACCAGCCTGCCCGAGAACATCGAGAACGGGCTGACCGGCGCGCAGCTGTGCCACGCGACCATCACCACCAGCGACAACGCGGCCGCCAACGTGCTGCTCAAGCAGGTCGGCGGGCCGCAGGGCCTGACCCGGTACTACCGGCGGCTCGGCGACCCGACCGGGCGGCTGGACCGGTACGAGCCCGACCTCAACGAGTGGGCGCCGGGCCAGAAGCGCGACACGGTCATGCCCGCGTTCATGGCCCGGAGCCTGGCCGCGCTCACCGTCGGCGACGCGCTGGCGCCCGAGGACCGGCGGCGGCTGGTCGCCTGGCTGAACGCCAACACCACCGGCTCCCGGCGCATCCGGGCCGGGCTGCCCGCGGACTGGACCGTCGGTGACAAGACGGGGACCGGCGGGGGCGAGTACGCGCCGGCCGGCGACATCGCGATCGCCCGGCCGCCGTCCGGGGCACCGCTGGTCATCGCGGTGTACACCAACCGCGACGGCCGGCACCCCGAGGTCGACGACAGCGTCATCGCGCAGACCGCGTCCGTGCTGGCGCGCGGTCTGGGCAAGACGTCTTGACCGTCGCGTCGTACGGCCACCCGCCGCCCGCCCGGGGTGAGCGGCGGGTGGCCATCGTCGTGGCGGCCGCGAATTTGCCCGCGGCGCTCGGCTTCTACGCGGTGATGGCGCACGTGGTGGTGCACCTGCGCGACGACGTGGGCCTGCTGGCGGGGACGATCGGGCTGGTGCTGGGCACGCGCGTCGGCGTCCAGTACGCGCTGTACCTGCCGGTCGGGCCGGTCGCGGACCGGATCGGCGCGGTGCGCGCCGCGGCGGCCGCCTGCGTGCTGCGGGCGGCCGGGTTCGCCGCGCTGGGCGCCGCGGACGGCCTGCCGGGGCTGTTCGCGGCGGCGGTGCTGCTGGGGGTGGGCGGTGCGCTGTTCCATCCCGCGACGCGTTCGCTGCTGGCCGGGCTGGACGCGCGGCACCGCGCCCGGGGGTTCGGCGCGTACGCCGCCGCCGGTCAGCTCGCGGCGGTCGCCGGCCCCACGGTCGGGCTGGCGCTGCTGTCGGACGAGGTGTTCGGCGTGCTGGACGGCGGTTTCGGCCTGCTGTCGGGCGTCGCGGCGGTCGCGGGGACGATGGCGGCCGTGCTGTTCGCGTCGCTGCGGCGGCCGGGGCGGGCGCGGCCCGGCGCCGCGCCCGGGCCGGGTCGCTCGGTGCTGGCGGTGCTCCAGGACCGCCCGTACACCCGGTTCATCCTGCTGGCGGCGCCCACGACGCTCCTGCCCACCCAGACGGCGGTGGTCGTGCCGCTGAAGGGCCTCGACCCGGCCGTCACGACGCTGTACCTGTGCGTGTCGGCGGCGGTGGCGGCGGTCGTCCAGCCCTGGTGCGCCGGCACCGGCCGCAGGGGCGGCGGGGTGCGGGCCGGGCGCGCGTGGCTCATGCCCGTCAGCCTGGCGCTGTCGGGCACCGGCTACCTGCTGCTGATCCCGCTGGACGGACGCGGCGCGGCGTCCGTCGCCGCGCTGGCGGGGGTGGCGGTGCTGCACGGGCTCTCCGCCGGGCTGCTGGAGCCGGCGGTGTTCCAGAACGTCGCCCGGCACGCGCCGCCCGCGCAGGTCGGCGCGTACTACGGGGTGATGGCGTTCGTGGGCGGGGTCGTCGCGTTCGCGGGCGGCCTGGCCGTCGGCCGCCTGTTCGACCTGGGGCCCGCGGGAGCGGCGGCGGCGCTCGCCGGGCTGGGAGTGCTGGCGCTCGCCACCGCCGCCGGGCCCGCGGCCGGTCACGTCCGAAGGGCCGTGTCCCGTGGAACCGCAGCCCGTCAAGCCGCGGCGCGCAGGAACTCCGCCGCGATCGGCGCGGCGGCCCCGGCGCCCGTCCCGCCGCCCTCGACGACGACCGCGAACGCCAGGTCGCCCCGGTAGCCGATGAACCAGGCGTGGGTCGGCGGATCGTCGCCGGAGCCGTACTCGGCGGTGCCGGTCTTGCCCGCCGTCCCGGCCGGGAAGCCGACCTCGGCGGCCGTGCCCTCGCTGACCACGGCGGGCATCAGCGTGCGCAGCGCGGACCGCACGCCCGGCTCCAGCTTGCGCGGGGGCTCGGGGGTGCGGCCGCCCGCGTCCAGCGCCTGCGCGGCCAGCGCCGCGTCCACCAGTCGGGGCGAGCGCCACGTGCCGGTGGCCGCGGCCGCCGCCACGCTCGCCATGTTGAGCGGGCTGGTCAGCACCTCGCCCTGCCCGAACGAGGCGGCCGCGAACGCGGTGTCGTCCTTGACCGGCGGGTAGGACGCGCGCACCGCCGGCAGCCCGCCGATGATCGGCGCGTTGAACCCGAACTGCTCGGCGACCCGCGCCAGCCGCTGCCGGCCGAGCCGGTCGACGGCCAGCCGCGCGAACGTGGTGTTGCAGGAGTGCGCGAACGCCTCGCGGAACGCCACCGTGCCGAAGTCTTCGTTCTTGTAGTTCTTGAAGGTGCGGCCGCCGACGTCGGTGGTGGCGGGGCAGCCGACCCGGCTGGTGACGTCCACCCCGTCGGCCACCAGCGCCGCCGCCGTGACGACCTTGAACGTCGAGCCGGGCGGGTAGCGGCCCATCAGCGCCCGGTTGTAGCCGCCGGGCTTGTTGGCCACGGCCAGGATCTCTCCGGTCGAGGCGCGCAGCGCCACCAGCGAGGCGGGTTTGCCGACGTCGGCGAGGGCCTGGCTGGCGGCGCGCTGGACCTTGGGGTCGACGGTGGTGCGCAGCGGCGTGCCGGCGGTGCCGCCGAACCGGTGCAGCGTCCGGACGACCCGGTCGTCGGCGTCGACGATCTGCACGGCCAGCGCCGGGGTCCCGGCCAGTCGCCGCTCGTACTGGCGCTGCAGCCCCTCGACGCCCGCCAGGTCGCCTTCCCGGTAGGGGGCGCCCAGTTCGCGGGCGGTCTTGGCGTCGATCTTGCCGACCGAGCCGACGAGCTGCTGCACCGAGCCGGACTGCACGCCGTCCAGGTCGCTGCCGTCGGCGGCCTGCACGACGGCCCGGTCGGGCCAGGTGCGGGCGGCGCGCAGCCGCTGCCCCTCCCGCAGCGTCGGGTGGACGACCCGCGGCGACCAGTCCACCAGCCATGTGCCGTCGCGCCTGGTGAACGGGAGTGTTCCGGTGTAGGCCCAGACGCGGCCGCCCGCCAGCGTCAGCTCCGCGCGGTAGGAGCCGTCCGCCTTGTCGCCGTCGGGGTCGCCGACCGCCGTCACCCGGTACCGCTGCCGGACGACGCCCAGGTCGTCGCGCATCCGGGTGAGGCGCTGCCGGAGGTCGGCGGGCGGGTCGGCGGTCAGCGTCCGCATGGTGTCGGCGTCGCCGCGCTCCCACGCGGCCAGGAAGCGTTCGGCGGTGTCGCGCGGGTCGTCGTCGGCGCGCAGCACCCACGCCGCCACGCCGGCGACCAGGGCCGCGGCCGCGACCAGCGCGGCGACCAGCATCCCCCGAGATCGGCGCATCGCTCCTCCCTTTCCTCCGCTACCCCGGACAGCACACCAGTTGACCAGCGAAAAGTCCAAGATAGATATGAGTGTCGCAGCGATAGGCGAACGGATATGATCGCTGCTCGTGAACCTGGTCGGTCATCTCCACTGCTTCGTCGCGGTGGCCGAGGAGCTGCATTTCGGGCGGGCCGCGGACCGGCTGGGCATGGCGCAGCCGCCGCTCAGCCAGCGCATCAAGCGGCTGGAGCGCGAGCTCGGCGTGCGGTTGTTCGAGCGGTCCAGCCGCCGTGTGGAGCTGACCGTGCCCGGGCGGCTGCTGCTGGAGGAGGCCCGTGAGCTCCTCGCCCGGGTGGACCGCATCCACTCCCTGGCCGAACGCGCCCGCCGCGGCGAGCTGGGCGCGCTGCGCGCGGGCGTGCCCGCCGACCTGACCGGCGCCGTCGTCGCCGCGCTGATCGCCGAGTTCCGCGCCCGCTGCCCGGAGGTGCGCCTGGAGCTGCGCGAGATCGGCACGGCCGAGCAGGTGCGCGCGCTGGCCGAGGGGGCGCTGGACGTCGGCGTGCTGCGCCATCCCTGCGAGGTGCGCGACCTGGGCCTCGGGCCGATGCTCGGGCAGCCGGTGGGGGTGCTGGTGCCGTCCGGCGACCCGCTGGCCGCCGCGCCCGAGGTGCACCTGGCCGACCTCGCCGGGCGCGACCTGGCGCTGTTCGCGCGTGACGAGGCGCCCGGCCCCTACGACGAGCTGCTGGCGGCGTGCCGCCGGCACGGGTACGACCCGGCCGCCGTGCACGAGGCGCAGCAGCCGCAGTTCGCCGTGGGGCTGGTGCTGGCGGGGTCGGCGGTGGCGCTGACGCCCCGCACCCCCGAGACGCCCGGCGTCACGTGGCTGCCGCTCGTCGGCGAGCCGCTGCTGCTGCGCGTGTCGTGCGCCTGGCGCCGCGACACCGGGCACGAGCACGCGGTGGCCGAGTTCACCGCCGCCGCCACCGGCGTGCTGTGCGACCAGGCGGGGATGTCGCCGCTGCCGTCCGCGCCGCCGCGCCGCGTCGTCCCCCGCCCGGCCTCGGGATTCCTGGCATGAAGGGGCATATGGACACCCAAGTGGACCGGATCGAGGCGGCGTTCCGCGACGCCGGCGTCACCGGGTACCTGCACGCCGTCGATGTGGACTCGGGGCGGGAGGTCGGGCTGCGCGCCGACGAGCCGGTGGTGCTGGCGTCGGTGTTCAAGGTGCCGCTGCTGGTGGCGTTCTTCCGGCACGCCGCCGCCGGGCGGCTCGACCCGGCCGCGCAGGTCACGCTGCGTCCCGAGGACCGCTGCGCCGGCCCCACGGGCGTGTCCACGCTGCTGGACGAGGTGCGCATGTCGCTGCGCGACCTGGCCTGCCTGATGATCACGATCAGCGACAACGCCGCCGCCGACGCGGTGTTCGCCGCCGTCGGCCCGGAGGCGGTGGACGCCACCGTCGCCGAGCTGGGGCTGCACGCCACCCGGGTGGTGGGCTCCGGCCGCGACCTGCACGCCATGATGCTGGCCGACGGCGGCGTGGACGACCTCGGCGAGCTGTGGGCCCGGCTGGGCGAGCCGGGGGTGCTGCAGCGGCTGCGCGCCCTGGACCCGCTGAGCACCAGCCGCAGCACGCCCCGCGAGATGGCCCGGCTGATGGCGATGATCTGGCGGGACGAGGCGGCGCCGCCCGCCGAGTGCGCGCAGATGCGGCGGATCTTCGGCCTGCAGGTGTGGCCGCACCGGCTGTCGTCCGGGTTCCCCTACGACGACGTGCGGGTGAGCGGCAAGACGGGGACGCTGCCCACGATCCGCAACGAGATCGGCGTCGTGGAGTACCCCGACGGCGGCCGCTACGCCGTGGCGGTGTTCACCCGGTCGCTGCTGCCGACCGCCGTGCTGCCGCAGGCCGACGCGGTCATCGGCACGTCCGCGCGGCTGGCCGTGGAGGCGCTGCGCCGTCCGCTGCCCCGGCGGCCGCAGGCGCGGGGCTAGCGGCGCCCCGCCCGGCCGGTCAGCCTTCGTAGGACTGCAGTTCCAGCAGGTTGCCCTCGGGGTCGCGGACGTGGGCCGTGCGCAGCGTCGGCCCCCACTCCGGCCGGTCGGCGGGCGGCGCGACGGGCGCGGCGCCGTGCCGCAGGCACACCTCGTACGCCTTGTCCACGTCGTCGACGCGGCCGGCGAACATGACCCGGTCCTGCGCGGCGGGGGCCTGCGCGGGCAGGCCGGACGTTCCGGCGACCGCGGCCATCGCGGCGCGGTCGAACAGCACCAGCACGGCCTCCCCGTCGAGGTCCCAGTTGGCATAGGGGCCGTCCTCGGTGCCCTTGACCAGTTGCGCGCCGAGCAGTTCCGGCAGGACGGCCCGGTAGAAGCGGAACATGGGGCCGAAGTCGTCCACCAGCAGGCGTGGGTAGAGAGCATCCATCGCGCACCTCATTCCTGGGTTCGCACCAACATTAGGTCAAGCCCTACGATATCCCCATGACCGAGACACCGCCCACGCTGACCGCCCTGACGGCCTACCTGCTGTCCCGCACCGGCAAGGCCGCGCGCGAGCGCGTCACCGCCCGCCTGGCCTCGGAGGGCATGCGGATGTGGCACATGGCGGTCCTGGCGGCGCTCGCCGACTTCGGACCGCACTCCCAGCGCGAGCTGTCCGCGCGCCTGAACATCGACCCGAGCGACGTGACCAAGGTGCTGGACGAGCTGGCGGCGCTCGGCCGGATCGACCGCGCCCCCGACCCCGGCGACCGCCGGCGCCGGGTCGTCACGCTCAACGACGAGGGCGCCGCGGCGCTGCGGCGCCTCGACGCCCAGGCGCGGGCGGTCCAGGACGACCTGCTCGCCCCGCTCGACGCCGCCGAACGCCGGCAGCTGCACGACATGCTCGCCCGGCTCTTCGTCCACCTGCACGGCGGCGGGGAGCGCGAGAACCGGGGGTGACGGGCGGACTCGCCCGGCGCACCGCGCGGACCGGGACGAAAGCAGCGGGCCAACCCGATACGGTCGGCCTATGCCTGATCGTGTGCTCGGCGGGCGGTATCGCCTGATCTCCCGCCTCGGCGCCGGCGGCGCGGGGTCGGTGTGGACGGCGTCGGACGAGATGCTGCGGCGCGAGGTGGCGGTCAAGGAGATCGTGCTGCCCGCGGGTCTCGGCGCCGAACAGCACCGGGTGGCCTGCGAGCGCGCGCGGCGCGAGGCCCGCGCCGCCGCGCTGATCGACCACCCCAACGTCATCACCGTGCACGACGTGCTGGTGGAGGACGGGCGGCCGTGGATCGTCATGGAGCTGATCCGGGGCGAGTCGCTGGCGCAGGCGGCGCGCCGGGGGCTGACGCCGCAGCAGGTCGCCCGGATCGGGTTGCAGGTGCTGGACGCGCTGGAGGCCGCGCACGCCCGGGGTGTGCTGCACCGCGACGTCAAGCCCGGCAACGTGCTGCTCGACCGGGACGGGCAGCGGGCGGTGCTGACCGACTTCGGCATCGCCGCCCTGGACGGCGACCCGGGGCTGACCAGCACCGGCACGTTCGTCGGCTCCCCCGGCTACGTGGCGCCCGAGCGACTGCGCGAGGAGCCCGCGGGGCCCGAGTCCGACCTGTGGTCGCTGGGCGCCACGCTCTACGCGGCCGTGGAGGGGCGCGGCCCGTTCGAGCGCGACAGCCCGATGGCGGCGCTGGGCGCGGTGCTGTCGGAGGAGCCCGCGCCGCCGCGCCGGGCCGGTTCGCTGGGGCCCCTGCTGTGGCACCTGCTGCGCAAGAACCCCGACGACCGGCTCCCGGCGGACGTGGTGCGGCGGGTGCTGCGCGACGTGGCCGACGGCAAGCCGTCCGGGCTGCCCGACCCGGTTCCGGCCCCGGCGCAGGAACCCGCGGTGACGCATCCGCAGCTCGCCGCCGGCACGTATCCGGGCGCGGCCCACCCGGGGGCGCCGTACCCGGGCATGCCGCCGAAACGCGGCCGCGTATGGCCCGCCATCGTCGTGGGGGTCACGGGCGTGGTCGTCGCCGCGCTGGTCGTCGTGGGGGTGGCGGTGGCGGCCTCGTCCGACGGAAAGTCCGGCAAGAAGGCCGAACCGGTGGCCGAAAGCCCCACCCCGCGGGCGACGCGGAGCACCCCGCGGGCTTCGGCGTCCCCCTCGGCGATCGCCGCGCCCGTCGACTTCTGCACGACGCTCACCGACCGGCAGGCGCGCCAACTGCTGCCCGGGGCGGCGCCCGAGCACGAGCGGGCCGAGGACAACGGCTGCTCGTGGTGGATCAAGAACCGGGGCCTGACCGTGGAGGACGCCAACCGGCTGCCGGACGAGCCGTGGCCGTCGTCGGCCGACGAGGCGCACACCAAGTTCGTCGGCTACCGCAACCAGCGCGCCAAGGGCTCGGATCTGATCATCTGGGGCTGGGACGAGATCGGGGTGCGCGTCGTGCGGGCGCAGCGGTCGGCCGCCGCCGCGCTCGGCGGGGTCGGCGACGAGGCGTTCTCCTACACTTACCGGGGCACCAGCGCCCCCATTGACAAGGCGTTCGTCGTGTTCCGGAAGGGCAGGGCCGTGGTGGAGGTCGAGTTCACCTACCGGCGGGGCACCGGCGGGATGGACGACGCGGTGCGGGCCGCGCGCTGGGTCGCCGCGTCCCTGGAGGGCCGCGTATGACGGCGCGGGTGCTGGCCGGGCGGTACCGGCTGCTGGAGCGGCTGGGCCAGGGCGCCATGGGCGTGGTGTGGCGGGGCCGCGACGAGGAGCTCGGCCGGGAGGTCGCGGTCAAGGAGCTGCTGCTGCCCGCGCATCTGGACGCCGCCGACCGCGAGCACGCCGCGCGGCGCGCCTTCCGCGAGGCCCGCGCGGCCGCGGCGCTCGACCACGAGTCGATCGTCACGGTGCACGACGTGGTCATGGACGGCGACCGGCCGTGCATCGTCATGGACCTGCTGCCCGGCCGGTCCCTGGACGCCGTGCTGGCCGACCGGGGCGCGCTGCCGCCCGTCCAGGCCGCCCGGGTGGGCCTGGACGTGCTCCGGGCGCTGCGCGCGGCGCACGCGCGGGGCGTGCAGCACCGGGACGTCAAGCCCGCCAACATCTTCCTGCGCGACGACGGCCGCGCCGTGCTGACCGACTTCGGCATCGCCGCGCTGGAGGGCGACGCCACGCTGACGCAGGAGGGGTCGCTGATCGGGTCGCCCACGTACATGGCGCCCGAGCGGGTGCGGCACGAGCGCGGCGGACCCGAGTCCGACCTGTGGTCGCTCGGCGCCACGCTGTACACGCTGGTGGAAGGGCGGCCGCCGTTCGCCCGGTCCACGCTGATGGGCACGCTGAGCGCGGTGCTGACCGAGGAGCCGGCCCCGCCCGGCGCCGCCGGGCCGCTCACCCCGGTGATCATGGGGCTGCTGGTCAAGGAGCCGGCCGCGCGGCTGTCGGCGGAGGACGCCGAGAACGCGCTGCAGGCGATCGCGTCGGGAGAGAAGGCACCCCCGCCGGTCCCGCCGCCGGTCCCGCCGCCGGTCGCGCCGAGCCCGGCCCCCGCGCCGCCCGCGCCTGCGGGGCGGCCGCCCGGGCACGGCCAGAACGTCCTGGTGCCGCTGGCGGCCGGGGCGGCCGCGCTGCTCGTCTGCGTGGCGACCGCGGTCGCGATCGTGCTGAGCAGCCGGGGGGACGAGGAGGCGCCGACGAGGTCCGCCGCCTCCCCGAGCCGCACCGGCAGCGCCGCCGCGTCCGAGCCCGTCCGGTTCGCCGAGCCGCCGTCCGCCTGCGGCCTCATCACCGCCGACCAGGCCGAACGGCTGGTGCCCTCCTTCGCCTCCCGCGCCGACGCCGCGGACGACCACTCGACCGGCCTGCCCAAGTCGGAGTGCTGGTGGAGCGTCGCGGATCCGGGCACGCGCGGCGGACCGGCACTGAGCGTCACCCTGATCGCCGACCGGTCCACCGCCGCGGCGCGGGCCCGGTTCCAGGAGGACCGCCGGACGGCGGCGCCGCTGCGCACCCCGGACCCCGAGCGGCCGTTCCGCGACATCTCCGGGCTGGGCGACGAGGCGTACGGCTCGGACCGGCTGTCCGACGAGGCCGAGGCCGCGGTGGTCTTCCGCCTCGGCAACCTCACCGCCGAGATCGAGTACCAGGCGGAGGGCCGGGCGATCGGTTCGCTACGGGAGAACGCGCTCCAGGCGGCCCGGTGGGTGGAGGCGGCGCTGAAACGCCAGGGGTGAAGGTCGGCGGTGAACGACACCGCACACTTCCGGAAAACGTAGGCTGTTACCCGGTTTGATCACTATTTGGGAGTGTGCGTTGCGGCTGCCGGAGCACCTGGAGCTACTGCTCACCGACGAGCCGGTCCTCGACGTCTACTCGTACGGCCCGTGGCGGGTGCCCGACGGGCTGTTCGAGGAGATCGGCGCGCGGATCGACGCGCTGGCGGGCGACCCGCGCTGCGCGGAGCTGACCACCGACGAGCACAAGCTGCTCACCCTGCCCGCGCCGCTGGTGGTCGCCGAGATCTTCGGCATCCTGGCCTTTCTGCCCGGCGGCGGCGCGATCAAGGGCGGGTCCTGGTCGCAGCTCCCCGAGCGGCTGCTGCGCCGCCACATGGTCAACCCCGGGCCGCTCAGCACCCGGATGACGCGCTGGGACGCCCCCGGCGGCCGCTGGCGGCCCCCGGTGGACTGGCTGGTCGAGGCGCCCGACCGCGAACTGGCGATCGAGCTGGCCCGCGACTGCCTGGCCGTGCTGGAGGGCATCGAGCCGCTGGAGCAGCGGCGCACCGCGCTGCTGCGCCTGTACGACGACCCGCCCGCGTGCGAGGTCAACCTGCCGAAGATGGAGCTGCGGGAGAACTGGCACGCGCACGCCGACGACGAGATCCTGGCGGCCGTCCCCGAGCTCCTCGGCCCCGTCGGCTACCTGGAGTGGGTGTGCTCGGGGCTGCTGGCCGCGCACGAGGCGCTGACCGCGGTGGCGCCGCGCGAGGAGCCCGTCGAGGTGCACCTGATCCACCTGATGCTGCAGGGCAGCATCGAGCAGGTCCCCGGCGAGCTGGCGGCCGCCCTCGGCCCGGACATGTACGGGGAGCTCAACGCCCGCTTCCCCGTGGAGCGGCGCGGCTTCAAGCCGGGCCCGTGGCAGGAGCAGACCCGCGCGTGGCTGGTGCGGGCCCTGGTCGCCGGCGCCGCCGACGCCTGCCGGGCCTGGCTGGACATGGCGATGCGGTTCGTGGCGATCCTGCAGGGCCTGCCCGGCGACCCGTGGTTCCCCAAGCCCGAGTGGATCCCGGTCGGGCAGTTCCAGACCGACCTGCGGCGGCTGTTCGCGCCGCGCCGCCGCGTCGTCAACCCGCTCACCGCCCGGCTCAAGACCGCCGCCGAGCCCGCCGCCGAGGAGCCCGGGGCGGCCGCGGGCGGCGGCGAGCTGGTCAGCACCCTGGTCGGGCAGCCCGAGGTGTCGGCCGTCCTGGCGGAGATCGGCGAGCAGCGCGAGCCCGTGCGGCTGCTGCTGGCCGGGCCGGACGGCACCGGCAAGCGCGACGCCGCCCAGGAGGTCTCCAAGGTGCTGCGGATGGGCCGCGACCCGCTGTGGCTCACCGACAACCTGTTCGCCGGGCAGCGGCTGTCGGACGCGGTCGCCAAGCTGCACGCCGACGCGCGCGACTGCGCCCACGAGCGGCTGCTGGTGATCGAGGGCCTGGACGACATCGCCACCGACCCCGGCAACGGCGAGGCGCTGACCGAGGAGCTGCACCGGCTGCTGGCCGTCCACCCCGACCTGAACCTGGTCGCGCTGTGCGACGAGGGCGGCGACGAGCGGATCCGGCAGGTCAACCCGGCGCTGCTGCAGCGCCTGCGCATCGCCCGCACCCGCCCGTTCACGGCCGAGGGGCACGCCGAGCTGTTCCGCCGCGCCCTGCGGCGGCACGGCGCGCGCGCCACGCGGCAGGCGCTGGCCGCGGCGGCCCGGCTGCAGGAGGCCGCGCCGCCCGCGCAGACGCTGCGCAACGCCCGCCTGGCCCCGCACCTGGCGGACCTGGTCGTCGCGGCGGTGCGGGAGCGCACCGAGCCCGGCGCCGAGCTGGTGGTGCGGCAGCGGGACATCCCGGCCACCCTGGAGACCGCGCCGGGCGCCGGGGACGCGCTGGCCGAGCTGAACGGCCTGATCGGGCTGGAGACCGTCAAGAACGAGATCGCGCTGCTGGTCGCGAGCACCCGCGCCGAGCAGCTGCGCAGCGAGTCGGGGCTGTCGCTGACCGCGCCGACCCGGCACATGGTGTTCACCGGCAACCCCGGCACCGGCAAGACGATGGTGGCGCGGCTGCTCGGCCGCATCTACAAGCAGCTGGGCGTGCTGTCGTCGGGGCACCTGGTGGAGGCCTCGCGCGCCCACCTGGTCGGCGAGTACATCGGGCAGACCGCGCCGCGCACCCGCCGCCTGGTGGAGCGCGCCCTCGGCGGGGTGCTGTTCATCGACGAGGCGTACACGCTCACCCAGTCGCCGCTGCGCGGCGACTACGGCCACGAGGCCATCGCCGAGCTGGTCAAGCTGATGGAGGACCACCGCGACGACCTGATCGTGATCGTCGCCGGGTACGAGCGGGAGATGGCCGAGTTCCTGGCCGCCAACCCGGGGCTGGACTCGCGCTTCCCCAAGCAGCTGCACTTCCCCGACTACTCCGACGACGAGCTGGTCGCGGTCTTCGAGCAGCTCGCGGCCGCCGACGGGTTCCGGCTCGCCCCGGGGGTGCCCGACCGGCTGCGGGCCATGCTGCGGCGCGCTCCGCGCGGCCCGTCGTTCGGCAACGGCCGCCTGATGCGCAACCTGCTCGACCTGGCCGTCGCCAACCAGGCGCAGCGGCTGGCGGCGCACGTCGCCCCCGCGGCGAACGGGCGGTCCGCGAACGGGAAGGCGCCCGTCAACGGCAAGGCGCCCGCCAAGGGGAAGGCGCCGGGCAAGCGGCAGCTGGTCACCCTCACCGCCGAGGACCTGCCGGAGATCTTCGACCATCCCGAGGAGCTGTTCGGCCTCTACCTGTGAAGCGCGCCCGCCCGGCCGCGGGGCGCCCGGAACCGCTCCGCCGCGGCGAACAGCACGTGCTCGGCGCCGGGCCGTCCGATGAACTGGGCGCCGACGGGCAGGCCGTCCACGGACCCCGCCGGGACGCTCAGCGCGGGCACCCGCGCCACGTTCCACGGGCAGGTCAGGGACACCAGCGTGGGCTGCAGCGGGCCGAGGGCGCTGTCGCGCTCCCCGATGGGCGGCGCGGTGAGCGGGACCGTGGGCAGCACCAGCACGTCGTACCGGGCGAGCAGGCCGGCGACCGCGTCGGCGAAGGCGTCGCGTTCGCGCAGGGCGCGCACGTAGCGCCAGCCGGGGGTGCGCGCGGCGCGCCGGAGGCGGTCGAGGGTGGCGGGCTGGAACCGGTCCGGTGCGCGTTCGACCCGGTCGGCGTGCAGATCGTAGGTCTCGCAGTCCTGGATGGCGGCGAAGACGCGGCGCGCCGCGGGCAGGTCGAGGCGTTCGGCGGGCAGGTCGGCGGGCAGGTCGGCGAGGGCATCCCGGACGGCGCGTTCGACCGGCGCGTCCACCGGGGCCATGCCGTCGATCCAGGCCATGCGGATCTCGCCGGGGGCGGGCCGGTCGTCGGAGGCGGTCAGCACCCGGTAGGCCGTGCGGCAGTCGGCGGGGGTGGCGGCGAGCACGCCCACGTGGTCCAGGGACTCGGCCAGCGGGAACACGCCGTCGACGGGGATCGACCCGAAGGCGGGCTTGAACCCGGCGATCCCGCACAGCGCGGCCGGTATGCGCACCGAGCCGCCGGTGTCGGTGCCCAGCGCCAGCGGCACCATGCCCGCCGCCACGGCGACCGCGCTGCCGCCGCTGGACCCGCCGGAGATGCGCGCCGGATCGTGCGGGTTGCGTGACGGTCCGGTCACGGAGACGTCACCGCTCGCGCCGTAGGCGAACTCGTGCGTGGTGGTCTTGCCGACGATCACCGCGCCCGCCTCCCGCAGGCGCCGCACGCACGCCGCGTCCCCGGCGGCCACGTACCCGTCGAACAGGGCCGAGCCCATGCCGGTGGGCAGGCCCGCGACATCGATGATGTCCTTGACCGCGACCGGGACGCCGTGCAGGGGGCCGCGGTCGGCGCCCGCCGCCAGCTCCTCGTCCGCGCGCCGGGCCGCCGCGGCGGCGCCCTCGGCGTCGACGGTGACGAACGCGTTCAGGCCCGGGTCGATCGACTCCAGCGCCCGGTCCAGGAGCGCGGCGGCGCTCGTCCGGCCCGCCCGCAGGTCGTCTCCGAGGTCCGCCAGCGTCCGGCCGGTGAAGAAGCCCGTCATACCTCGCCCCGCCTTTCTGCCGTCCATACCCGACATTCCCGGCGGAACGGTCAAGGGCCCGTCCGTTCGTCGCAGCCGGTCGACCGCTGGTCGACTGCCACCCCGGTCCGGGGAGTCCGCACCCGCCGATACGACTAGTTTCGTCGCACCGACGGAGCGGCCCGTCCGGCGCGCTGGGGGGCGGGGCGGCAGTCCCGGTGACGGCCGCCCCTGACGCCGGGGGCGCTTCACGAAGAGCGGGGGCACGGCGGCACGGCCAAAGTGACGGCACGCCGTCCGCCGTGCCCCTCCGCGACCGCCCGGCCCGCTCAGAGGTCGTCCAGCAGGCGGCGCAGCGTGTCCGGCGTCCGGATGGGCGGGTCGGCATCCACCACCAGGCGGTTCATGACGTCGGTGTAGCGGTCCACCTCGGCGGGGCGGTCCGGGTAGTGGGCGTTGGTGAGCTGTTCGAGGTACACCACGTCGGGCAGGTCGGCCTCCTCGAACCGCAGCAGGGTGATCGGCCCGCCGACGGCGCCGTGCCCGCCCGTGCCGAACGGCAGCACCTGCACGGTGACGTTGCGCAGCGCGCACACGTCGATCAGGTGCCGCAGCTGGGCCCGCATGACCTCGCGGCCGCCGAACGGGCGGCGCAGCGCGGCCTCGTCCACCACCGCCCACAGCCGGGCGGGCTCGTCGCGGGTGAGGATGCGCTGCCGCTCCCGGCGCAGCTCGACCCGCCGCTCGATCTCCTCGGCGGACGCCTCCGGGTGGACGTGCCGGAGCACGGCGCGGGCGTAGCTCCTGGTCTGCAGCAGCGCCGGGACGACCTGCACCTCGTAGCAGCGGATGACGCCGGCGCCCTGCTCCAGCCCCAGGTACGGCTCGAACCAGGGCGGGACGACGTCGTGGTAGCGCTGCCACCAGCCCGGCACCGAGGCCATCCGCGCCATCTCCAGCAGCGGTTCGCGTTCGGCGGGGTCGGACACGCCGTAGAGGGTCAGCAGGTCGGCCACGTCGCGCTCCTTGAAGCCGACCCGGCCCAGCTCCATCCGGCTGATCTTGGATGCGGAGCCGCGGATCTCGTACCCGGCCTTGTCGGCCGATATCCCGCGGGACTCGCGCAGCCTGCGCAGCCGCGTGCCGACCACCATCCGCAGCACCGTCGGCCCGGCCCGGCGAAGGCCGACGGCCTGCTCGTTCGCAGTGAAGCTCACCTGTCGCGCTCCCCCCTGCACCGAAGTCCGCCCTTCCAGCGTGCCATCTCCGGCGGACGGTGAACAGCGGACCGGCAAATCGCGTACGGCGGGCGGCGGCGCGGCGCCCGTGACGTCATTTCCGGCGGATCGCAAGGGGTCCGCACCCCCTTCCCGCCCTGTGCGGCGGGCGATCCGCACAACACAAAGGAAACGCAAAATAAGGCGGCCTCCGTGACATTGATCGCGGCAGGACGCGGCGTTTTCCGGCGGAAGGAGGTGTCTCCAACGCCCAGCCGGCCCGCTGGGTCTCCCCCGGGCGTCCGCACCTTTTGACCACGACTCTGCCCTCGCCGGACCGGAGACCGGCCGTCCGGTCACCCGCGTATGCCGTGGTCACGGGCGCGCCGCTCACCTCATGGCGCTGCGGACGGACGCCGCCGGAGAGGATCATGGTCGCGCCCTCGGCGCGGCCGCGGCGCCGTCCCGGCCACGGCGGCATGTTCCGACGCGGCCGCTGGGCCAGGCGTCCGAAACCCTTTCGCCACCGGCTCTTTCGCCGCATCGCCCACCGGCCGGATGCCCCGCACCACCACGCGAAATGCGCCGGTCCCGGGACGGCTGCCCCGCGATCCGGCGCACGCGTATTCGACCTCGAAACGCTTGGTCGAATTCACCCGGACGCCACCGCGGGCATGCCCGGGAGAAACGTTCCAGTATGGAGAAGTGGGTGTCACCGCGCGGTGTCCGGGGCGACGGGCCGGCCGATGCCGTGCAGGTTGCCCTCGCTGTCGTAGAACCAGGCGGTGCGCTCGCCCCGCCCGCCCGGCGACGGGTAGTTCCCGGGCACCTCGGCGATCGCGCCCACCGTCCGCGGCCCCGGACGTCGTACTCCTCGAACGCCACGCCCCGGGCCCGCAGTTCGGCCACCGCGGCGTCGAGGTCCGCGACCTGCCACGACATCCGGGTGTGCTCCCCCGGCGGCCGTCCCGCGGACTGGAACAGCGCGAACTCCCCGCCGCCGCACTCGCAGCGCAGGCCGCTCGGACGGGTCTCGGCGGGTTCCCGCCCCAGCTTCTCGGCGTGCCACCGCCGGGCGCGGCCGAGGTCCTGCGCGGGCAGACGGGTCGCGACGCGCGCCGCGACGAGCGGGCCGCCGCCCCGCCCCAGGCGCTCGCGGCGGGCCGTCCAGTACGCCGGGGTGATCTGGATGATCTGCACGTAGTTGCCGTCGGGGTCGATGACGGTGCCGAACCACGGCCCGTGCCGCTCCCGGTACTCCAGCTCGGCCAGCCACGTCACCCCCATCGCGTCCAGGTGCCGGGCGGCGGCGCGGGCGTCCGGCACGTTCAGGTTGATGATCACGCGGGCCGGTTCGGCGGCCCGGGCGGCGATGTCGTCGCGCCCGTCGATGAGCAGGTCGACGCCGCCGAGCCGGTAGAAGCCGTCGCCGTCGGGGACGACCCCGAACGCCCGTTCGTACCAGGCGCGCAGCCGGGCGGGGTCGGTGCCGGCCAGCGGGATGCTGCCGATGACGGGCGGAGGCCGCATGGCGCCGGTGTCCATGAGGGCGGCCTCCCCGGAAAGCCCGGTCGCTACCGCGCGGGCGGCGTCTCAGCCCGCCGGGGCCTCGCCGGGGAACGAGTGGTGCTCGTGGGCGATCATCCACTGCCCGTCCACCCGGCGCAGGCCCAGGGGCAGCCGGCAGCGCAGATCGACGATCGCGATCATGGCGTGGCACCAGGCGACGTCCCGCCCGGCGAACACCTCCAGGTCCAGCAGGTCGAAGGTGCCGTCGCCGAGCGGGCTGTAGCCGCCTCCGCGTGCTCCGACGGCGGGCCTGAGCGCCGCCCTGGCCATGGGCGCGCATCCGGTGGAGAAGTCCGGCAGCGCCGCGGCGGTGAACGAGACCGCCGCCGAGTTCGGCATCGCGATGGGCGTGGCGGTGATCGGCATGGCGGGCACGGCCGCCTACCGCAACCAGTCGACGGCCGCATCCCGTCCGGGCTCCCCTCCGGCTTCACCGCGCCCCCGCCGGACCACCCGCGGCGGCGTGCCGCTGCCCGGCGGCCCCGCCAGGGGAGGCCACGCCCCCTCCGCTCCCCAGCGCGACGAGGCGTCCGCACGGAAAGCGGTGGAAGGCGGGATTGACCGCCGGACGCCGCCGGGCTACGAAGCGGAGAACAGGAAACCGCTTTCCATATCGCATGCCCAGGAGGTTCCATGAGCATCCCGGCCGGCGGGCGCATCCGCCGACGCGCCCGCGTCACCGTCCTCGCCGCGCTCTCACTCGTCGCCTCGGGCCTGACGGCCCTGGCGGCGGCGCCGCCCGCGTCCGCCGCCTGCGGCGACCTTTCGTACTACAACGCCGAGGCGGTGCGCAGCGGTGACACCTGGACCGCCCGCAACGGTTCCCGCACCGTCTACACCGGTACCGACATGCGGGCGGCCGTGCAGGCGGCGATCGACAGCCTGACGTCCGGCCGCACCTCCAAGGAGTGGGTGGTGGTGCGCGGCGACGGCTCGCTCAGCGCCGGATCGCGGATCTCCCTGCGCTCCCACACCGGGATCGACGTGTGCGGCACCGTCAACGTCACCGGTTCCGGTTCCGGCGACCAGGCCCCGATCTACGCCCGCGGCGTGAGCGACATCGAGGTGCGCCACCTGAACGTCACCGGCTCCCCGCTGTACGGGATCTTCATGCGGAACGTCGAGAACGTCACCCTCGGCGACATCCAGCTGCGCGTCTCCAGCGGCCTGGGGATCCGCATCGACAACCACGGCGACCGCAGCGTCCGGTCCCGCAACATCTCCATCGACCAGGTGTACGTGTCGGGGACGTCCTCGCACGGCGTGGAGACCTACGGCGTGGACGGGCTGACCGTCAACCGCGTCACCGCCCGCAACACCGGCGAGTCCGGGCTGCTGCTGAACGACACGATCAACGCGACCGTCACCCGGGTGGACGCGGACGGCACGGGCACCGGCACCGGGTACGCCGCCCTGCGCTTCGCCAACCGCAACGGCCGCATCGGCGACTCCTACCCGACCAACATCCGGGTCGGCAGCGTCAAGGCCCGCGGCGGCGGACGCGGCATCTTCTGCGTCTCCGAGAGCGGCGGCGCCGTGATCGACGAGGTGGACATCGCCTACACCGGCAACAACGCCATCCTGCTGGAGAACTGCTACAACATGACGATCGCCGGGCGGTCCGGCGTGGTCGACGGCGGCGGCGAGGTCCGCATCGCCGCGCGCACCGAGTTCGCCCCGTCGCGCGACATCACGCTGCAGAACCTGACCGTCCGCAACACCGCCATCCGCTGGAGCCCCTGCACGGGGACCAACATCGTCCTGCGCAACGTCACCCGCGAGAACTCCGCCCTCTACTGGTGCTGAGCCCCCGCGCCCTCGACGGCGTCGCGGCCGTGTGGACAGCTTCCGGGGCCGTTGCCATGATGCGTGCGTGCTGGACGTGGACCTCCTCAAAGCGTTGGCCAACGACCGGAGGCAGCAGATCCTGGCATGGCTGCGCGACCCGGAACGCCATTTCCCCCCGCAGCGCGACGGCGACCTGGTCCGCGACGGCGTCTGCTCCCTGTTCATCGCCGAGAAGCTGGGCGTCAGCCAGCCCACCTGCGGCGAACACCTGAAGATCCTGGCCAGGGCGGGCCTGGTCCGCAGCAAGAAGATCAAGCAGTGGGTCTTCTACCAGCGCGACGAGGCCCGCATCGCCGAGGCCAAACGCCGTCTCGCCGGCGACTGGTGACTCACCGGGCCGGCTGGATCATGGCCAGGGGCGCCCCCACAGGGTCGCGCAGGAACGCGTAGCGGCCGGGCCGGATGTCGTGCGGGGGCACCTCCACGCGGGCGCCCAGCTTGGTGGCCTTGGTGACGGAGGCGTCGCAGTCCTCAACGGCGAAGTAGGGGATCCATTGGGGGCGCTCCAGCGGCCTCAGCGGGCCGTCCAGCACGACCATGCCGCCCACGGAGCGGTCGGCGACCCGCCAGTAGGAGTAGGTGAGGCCGTCGTGGTCCCGCCGCACGAACGTCCAGCCCAGAACCTCGCCGTAGAAGCGCTGGACGGCCGCCAGGTCGCGGCAGGCCAGCTCCATCCAGCACAGCGCCCCGGGCTCGTCGACCACGCCGGCGCCGCGGAAGGACTGCCCCTGCCACAACGCGAAGCCCGCCCCCTCGGGGTCGACCGCGAGGGCGAGCCGCCCGAGGCTGTCCAGCTCGACGCCGTCCACGAGCACCTGGCCGCCCGCCGCACGCACCCGCTCCGTGACGGGCCCGATCTCGTCCACGGCGAAGTGGCACGTCCAGTACGGCCGCTGCCCGTCGTCGGCGAGCGGCTGCATGCCGCACACCATGGGCCCCAGGCGACCGCCCAGCGACCATGTGTAGTAATCGCCGAACTCGTAACCGAACGCGTGGGAGTACCAGTTGAACAGTTCCCCGTAGAACTCCTTGGACGCCGTGACCCGCGGGCTGACCAGTTCGACCCAGCACGGCGCCCCAGGCGCGTACCCGGATACCTCGGTCATCGGGCCCCCCTTCTCATCCCACGGTACGAGGGACCGCGTCATAGGCGCTGACGGCTTCGGACTCGCCTGCGCCAAGCCCGCTTAAAGAGCTCCTATGCCGGAAACCACAAATCACCACCTCGGCCCTAGGAATACGCCCGTGTCCGTCCTGGCCGTCCCCGCGGGACCTCAGGCGGCCAGGGCGCGGGCGGAGGGGCGGTGCCCCGCGAACGCGTCACGGACGTCCTGCCAGTGGCGGGTCCACCAGTCGAGCATGCGGGAGTCGCGGACGAACGCCCGGCCGCAGGCGTTGAGCCACCAGTCCAGGACGCCGGGACCGGAGCGGTGCGGGTGGCCGCAGCAGTGGCCGTAGTAGTACTCCAGGTGCCAGTTGTCGCACATGGTGGTCCACCACATGCGGCGCACCGCGTCGACCAGGGCGCGCTCGTCCACCGGGGCGATCGAGCGGTACCCGTTGGTGAAGGCGGCGACGCGGGACAGGTCGATGGCGCCGTCCTCGTGGGTGAACAGGGCGAGGGCTGCGCGGGCGAGCTCCTCCATCAGGGGGCGCACGGCCAGCCGGTCCCAGTCGATGACGGCGGCGATCGCGTCCCCCTGCCACAGGAGGTTGTCCGGACGCAGGTCGCCATGCGTCCAGCCGTATGGGCCGAGGGGGCGGTCATGGGCGGGCCGCAACGCGCCGTACCGCCGCAGCAGATGGATGCGCCGCCGCAGGTGGACGACGAAGGTCAGATCGACCGTCTGCGGGGAGCGGAGGGAGGAGATCTGGTCGAGCAGGCGACCGGCGCGGGCCAACGCCCGCTCGGGGGGCTCAACCGCCACCACACGCGGACGCGAGCGGGACACGGCCGTCGGCCAAGGCAGCAGGGGGCCGGCCGACGCGAACCTGCCGGCAGCCAGCGGCCAGGCAGGGCCGGAGGCGGACGCAGCCGACGCACGACCGACCGGCCGGGACGCAGAAGCCGCCGCCCCGGGAGCGGACGACGCCGCCCCGGGGGTGGCCGCCCCGGATACAGAGGCAGCCGCCCCAGGAGCGGTCGATGCGGGCTTGGAAGCAGCCGCGCCAGAGCCAACCGACCCGGATACAGAGGCAGCCGACCCGGACGCGGGACCAGACGACACAGCCCCGGAGGCGGCGGACGCAGACGCAGCCGACTCAGACGCAGAGGCAGCCCTTTCGGAGGGGGTCGACGCACCCTCAGAGGCGGTCGCCCCAGAGCCGACCGACTCGGACTCAGGGGCAGCCGCCTCGAACGCGGGACCAGACGACGCAGCCCCAGGGGCAGCAGGCGCAGGCGCGGCCGACTCGGAGGAGGCCGACGCAGCCCCAGAAGCAGCCGTCCCAGAGCCGACGGCGCCGGGCACAGATGCAGCCGCACCGGACTCAGGACCAGACGAGGCGGACGCGGGGCCGGACGAGGCAGGCGTGGGGGCGGCTGACGTAGGCGCGGACGCACCGGACTCAGGGGCAGCCGCCGCAGAGTCGGACGGCGCGAGCCCGGAAGCAGTTGCACCAGAGGCATCCGACACGTCCCCGGAAGCGGCCGCCGCAGGGCCGTCCGTTCCGGACGTAGAGGCGGACGACGCAGATACGGGGCCAGACGACGCCGACGCAAAGGCGGCCGACGAAGGGCCGGACGACGTGGGGCCGGGCGACGTGGGGCCGGACGGTGTGGCGGAGGGCGGCGACACCGAGAAGCGCGGCGTCGGCATAGCGGACGGCGAGACGCGCGAGCCGGGCGTCGGACCGGAAACCTGAGGGGGCGCCGTGGCACGGAGGAGGGCGTAGTGCAAGCGGGCGAGGAGAGCCCCCAGGGCACCGGCCTGCCGATCCGTCAGCTCCACTCCGGGGATGTGGACGCCGTCGACCCACGGGAACACGCAGTAGCCGCGCCCCGCGGCCTCCGCGACCAGAGCGCCGCCGGGGGCGGGCAGCGCCGGGCGGACGGGCAGGCCGTCCTCGGCCAGGGCGGCGAGCACGGCGAGGTTGCGGCGAGCGGTGGGAAGGTCGATGTCCAGGATCCGGCGCAGGCAGAACACGCCGCGCGCGGTGACGACCCGCCAGTTGCGGTTCATCATCCCCTCGGAGATCATCTCCGCGTTCTCCACCGCGCCCAACCGGAACATTTCCGCCAGGGCGAGGATTTCGCCCCCGGCCGCGCCGACTCGGTGTTGAGACACCGTGCCACGCTACCCGGGCACCGGGGTCGGCGCGGGTAATCGTAAAACCGTGTCGCCGACCTTTTCCAAAGATCATTCCGGCGCCGTGCGGGGCGGATCGCCCGGTCCGCCGCATTGTGCCGCGGAATCTCCGGAGAAGTGGCGGCCGCAGGCCCTGACCGGGCGATTACCTGACGCGCTGGCGAAGAAGTCGACGCGGGGGGCGCGGATACGGAATGGTTTCCCTCATGGATTACCGAATTCGAGGCGCCGCGGCGTCCGGTCCGGCCGAATGGCTGCTGGCCTTCCTGCGCGCCCGGGAGAAGTCGAGACGAGCCCGCACCGGCCGCGCCGGCGGACCGGCGGAATGGCTGCTGGTGTTCCTGGAGGCCGAACGCACCGAAACGGCGGCCCGGCAGCGCCCGTCGGTGCTGTCGCGGCGGAGCAAGAGCGAGGAGTACGCGTTCGGCCGGCTGAACGCCCGGACGGCGTGACGGGACGGAGAAAATGATCATCGAGATGCTGTTCGCCGCCCTGATCGGCAGCGGGTTCGGCGGTGCCGAACTGATCGTCCGCTACCGTGACAGGCCCCTGGCGGCGTTCCTGTCCCCGGCCGGTCTGCTGTACGTGTTCGTCAACATCGGCGCGTCGGTCATCGCCCTGATCGCGCTCACGGCGGCGGGCTGGACGTTCGGTCTGCCGGAGACCATGCCCCCGGTGAGCCTGCTGATCGTGCGGGTGCTGACGGCGGGTCTCGGCTCGGCCGCGCTGCTGCGCGTGTCGTTCACGCTCGCCCACGACCGGGGGCCCGGGATCGGCCCCATCGCCGTCCTCAACGGCATCCTGCGCGTCCTGGACGGCGAGCTGGAGCGCAAGCGGGCGCTGAGCCGGCTGTCGCACGACGACCTGGCGGGGCTGTCGTTCGAGCGCGACCACGCGGCGCTGACCGAGCTGTGCTGCCATCTGCTGCGCGAGTTCGACCTGGCCGAGGCGCAGCGGCTGGGCGGGGTGGCCGCCGATCTCAGCCACCGCGATGACCTGACCGACGCCGACAAGCTCGACTGCTTCGGGCTCGAACTGTCCCGGCTGGTCGGCGAGCGCGCGCTGCGGCAGGCCGCGGCGCGGCTGCGGGACCGTCCCGACCACGGGCTCCACCCGGCCCAGCACCAGGTGGTCGAGGACGACCGGATCGCCCCCGTGACCATGGAGCACGAGGCCGTCGCGGAGCCGCCGCTGCCGCCGCGGTCGGCGGTCCCCAAGCCCTCGCGGCTCGCCCCGGGCTCCAACGGCAGCAGGCTGGACCGCAAGGCCCTCAGCGACGTCTGAGCCCCGATCCCACCCGACGGACCAGAAAGCCGGTGTGTCCCGGAGTTCCCCGGAACACACCGGCTTTCGTGATTTCGCAATCGCCCGGACGGGCGGTCAGCCGACGTCCACTCCGCGGAGCCGGGCGCGTTCCCGTCCGTCCTGCTTCTCAAGGGCGGAGGCGATGCGGTGCAATGCCTCGGCCATGGACGCCAGCGCCTCGACCTGGGCGGCCGCCATCAGATTCTCCGGCGACGGGTCGGCGGCCTGCGCCTCCGCCGCGGAATCGCGGGCCTGCTGAATCCACCAATGCACGTCCCGATGATATTCCGGGGACGGGCGGCGCACCTCGCAAGACCGCGCGGCGTTTCTTGCCGGAACACCGGGGGCCGCACCGGACGAAAACGTTTCGTAGATCGCCGGCATAACGACGGTAGCGAATCCCGCCGAGGCAATAGAAAACGGCTCCCGTCCCGGATGGATTCCGAGAGGGAGCCGAATTCGGCGGTCATCCGCGGGCGGGCGGGCCCGGCCCGAACCCGCTGTGCACCGCTCAGCCGACCGGACGGGTCTCGGTCACTGCAGCCCCTTGGCGGCGTACGGGTTGAAGTTCTCGTCGGACAGGGACCGGACCGCCACGTCCTGCTGCTGGCCCTGGTCGGTGCGCTTGGCGGTGCCCCGCAGCTTGGCGGCCGGCTTCAGCAGCCCGCCCACGAACCCGCCGAGCCGTCCCCCGCCGGACTTGGCCGGACGGGGCCGGGCCAGGGCCTGACGCTCGGTCGACGGCAGCGGACGGTTGAAGCTGGTTCCGCCGTAGCTGTACAGCTTGACCGGACGCGACCAGTGCGCCTTGGCGCGGTGGCTCCGCACCTTGTGGGAGCGCTTGCGCGGCTTGGCCTTGGCCTTGTAGGACTTCACCTTGCGCGGCTTGGCCTTGTACTTCTTGACCTTCTTCTTCTTGGGCTTGGCCTTGTGCGCGTAGGAGTCGTAGGCGTCGCTCTCGCAGCGCGAGCAGTAGCCCCCGCCGCCGAAGCTGAAGGACTTGGTGATGTTCACCGCCGCCAGCGCCCCGCCGAAGGCGCTGATCGGCCCGGACGAGCCGCCCCACAGGCCGAAGAAGCCGTCGTCGCCATCGTCATCGTCGTCCTCGTCGTCCCAGCGGAACGAGACGCCGCCCGGCTGGGACTGGCTCTGGTCGACGTCGATCGACGTGCGCTTGGAGGTGGAGGTGCGCACGTCGCCCGACGTCTCTCTCTCGACGAGGCCGTCCAGCCGCGTGCGCGGCTCGGCGGCGTCGGCGGCGGCGACCCCGACGAAGCCGCCGGAGCCGAACAGCACGGCGCCCGCGGCCACCACGGCCGCGCGGCTCAGGTTCTTGTTCCAGTTGCGCATCTGTGTACTCCTGTCTTGTGTGTTCGTGATCGATGCACTTACGCGGCGGCGCATGTGGTGCGCTCGCCCGGCGACGGTGCGGCAGGGCACCGATCGCCCCGGTGGGAGACTGGTCTTCGGCTGGTCCGGGCGGTGGCGCCGTTTCCGCCCGCTGCGGGCGGGCCACGATGCGGCCGTGCGGGCGGCGCGGTGAGACGGGTTCGTCCCCGGGACAGCCCAGCCCATGGACGGCGTCAGTCGGGGACGGCCCCGGGCTCCTCGGCCGCGATCATGTCGTCCAGGGCCACGTAGGGGACGGCTGCGGCACTGCTGTCGCGGTGGACGCGCAGCGAGTGGGCCTGCAGCATTCCGGCGAGGGCCAGCTGGGGATGCGCCGCGGACACGTACGTCATGTCGGCGGGGACGTGGTGGGTGAACGGGGAGGGCCGGCGGGGCGGGGCGGGCTCGCCCTCGGCCGTGCAGGACCGGCAGCGATCGACGGCGGCGGGCCGCACGGTGGGGCCCGCCCAGGTGGTGTCGTCCGCAACGCGCACGCCGGCGGAGGGAACCGCCCTGTAGTCGGGGGTCGAGGCGGCCTTCTCGACGAACTCGGGGACGTCGGAATTCGGCGCGGCCGCGTCGGTCGGCGTCATCACGGGGATCGGCGGCCCGAACGACAGCGGCTGCACACCGGCGGCGTTCGGCGGGAGCTGCTCGTCCGCTCCCCGGACGCCGCCCGCGGGGTCCAGCACCGGCCGCAGCCCGCCGCGAAGCGTATCCGTGCCGAGGCCCGGGACGCCCGCCATGACGCGGGCGAGCGTCCTTCTGGCCTCGCGCAGCAGGCCCTGCGCCCGGGCGGAGGATTGTCCGGCCGACGAGCCCGCGCTCGTCGTGACCTGGTCGAGGGCGCGGAAGAACGACGCGTCGCCCAGCGGACCGCGGCGCCCCGTCAGGGCGCACATCCGGCAGTCGCCGCGCTCGGCCCGCCGTCCACTGGGGAGCGGCTCGGCGATGCGCCGCACCCGGTGCCGCCGGACATCGCCCGCCCGCGCCGCCTCCGGTTCGCGCACGTCCGCTTCGCCCGACCCGGGCTCGTCCGCGGCCGCCAGCAGGCGCGAGGCGTGACGCAGCGTCTCGGCCACGATGCGCGGGTCACGCGGCTCGACCGCCGTGCGCCCGCCGCCCGCCGCGGTACGCGCGAGCTCGTCGGTGCCGGTGGCGGCGGCGTCGGCGGCGTGCGCCAGCAGCGCGGCGGCGATCCAGCTCGCCAGGGCCAGACCGCCGACGATCGCGATGCGCGCCGCGAACGGCAGCCGGGCAGGGCGGATGCGATCCCCGGGGCACCGCGCCCCGCGCTGGATCGTTTCCGGCCACATGCCCCTGACTCCTCACTGACGATTCACCGGCGCCGTCCCGGACGCCGTCTCACCGCTGCCGGACGGCCGCCGCCTCCGGGCGGTGCCGAGCCGCCGCAACGGCCGGCGCGGCACGTGAAGTCGTCCACCGCCCGCACCATGGACGTCGATATCGATTTGGTGTCGGCGGGGTCCCTTGGGGGACCGCCGCACGGCTGGTCGGTCGTTCACTATCGCCCCGTCCCGCGCACCGTTCCGGAAAGGCGCGGCGGGACGGCCCCGGAAATGCCGGGAGCCACGGCGGGCCGACCGGCATCCCGCTTGGCCGCCGAACGGCCGCCGAGCGAGACCGGTGAGTCCGCCGTCCCGAAGCTAACATTGTTCCACCGGCCGATCTCCGACATATATGTCGATCGCATCCATCGTTTACTGGATGCGTCCGGCCGCTTTACGATCACGACGTCGGATACTCCGGCGAACAGAATCCCTCCGCAGCAAACCGGAGTGCCGCAGGAAAAACGGCGGAACACCCCATCCGCCACCCGGAAAAACCAGGATCGAAGAGACCGCCGGCAACGTCCGCAATTCACACAGGAACCCGACGGGCCAGGACGCCGCGGCGGCGAACGGCACGTCAACCCCACATCACGCCACCGAACAACGGACCGGGACCCGAGGCCCACTCGACACGCAACCGGACGGCTCGGCGCACAAGGAACCGACCGGAGCGAAGGAACGGGCATGCCCCCATCACGGGACACAAACGATTCCGCCCGGCGCCCCGCCCGCACGAGAATCGAGCAGCACTCCGAAACCCACCTGCCCAAACCGCGACCCGCACAGCACGATGTCCGCACGAAAAAGCCCGCCGGCTCGGGGACGAGCTTCGCCCCGCCGGCGGACTGTCATCCCCGCACAGCGAAGGGGTGCTGGGGCGGCGAACGCCCCAGCACCCCGCCAGGCCCGTCGATCTCATCCGGGCCGCGCGTCGTCGCGGCCGGACGGATCAGAACGTCTCGCCTATTCTCAGAACCCGGTGAGCAGGTCCAGGAGGCTGGCCTTGTTCCGGATGGTGTTGGTGTTGGCCAGGGTGTTCTTGTTGACGTTGTTGGCGGTGACGCTCACCGCCTGCTTCTGCTGCTGAGCGTTGACGTCCGGGTCCTCGCCCCGAACACCAGCGTGAGCGGGCGAGCTCAGGAGCAGGGCCCCCGCCGCCGCACCGATCGCCAGGCCAGCCGTAGCAGCCGCCTTCTTCAGCATCGCGCTTCTCCTTCACCTGTCGTGGACAAGTTGTTTGATGGGGACGCTCTCTTCTTTCGTGGACTCACGATTTGGAGAGCACCGATGTCCACCGTCGCGATCAAGAGTATGGCCCGCAATGCAAAGTGCGAAGCAAGAGCACGAAAAACCGGTCAGAGTGAATCATAAATTGAGGACATGAAGCCTGCGGAGATCACCTCGATCCCCAGCAAACTGGACATACTCCGGCCAATCCCCGTTATCACCCCGTCCGCGGGAGCAGCCCGGCCGCATCGAGCCGCCGAAACAACTCGGAAAAAGGCGCCGTTCTCCAATATGGTCGTCCCCCGTCCGCCTCCCACGGCCCGACCGACCCGCATCTCCCGGCGGCCACCGGGAGAAACAACCCGGTCCTGAACTGTCGGCAGGCCGCACGACGAAAGCGCGACGGCGGCAGCCGGCCGCTCATTCCGCCCCCCCCTGATCGCGCACGGACACAAAACAAGGGATGCCGGAACGCTAGGCGTTCCGGCATCCCTGGGTCAGGCAGTCGACCGGCTCTCGCTGACCTTGGCTCAACCGCCGGCCAGGGCCGTCAGAATCGCAACTCCGCGCTACGCCAGGAGTCGTCAGCCCAGCAACAACGCCAGCGGGTCGGGGATGTTCAGCGTGGCCAGATTGTTGTTGTTGGTGTTCGTGTTCGAGTTCATGTTGTAGTTGTACACGTTGACGACGTTCCGCGGCCCCTTGTCCCGCCCGTCGGCGTCGGCGGGTGAAGACAGGAGCAGAGCCCCGCCGACCGCGCTAGCGACCAGGCTCGCGGCCGCGAAGGTCTTCTTGAACATCTTGCTTCTCCTCCGTCTGTCGGGAAAGGCGCCGAGCGTCGCAACGGACAACGCTCCCGTCGCCTTGGGGGCGCCAGCACGACCCAGCCTGCCGACACGAAGTTTCTACCAACGCAAAGTGACACTCCCCCAGCGAAAAAATCCCCGCGCAGATATCCACCCATCACGCACATGACTGATAAAGACGAGCACCCGCCACCCCCGCGCCCACTCCCCCAGCCCGCAGCAGCCGCTCCACCTCTCCCCGACAAGCGCCGCTCAGCGGAAGAGCGATCAGCCCACGCACGCGCCCCCTCGCACGGCGCATGAGACGCCGCCGCACCCACAGGCTGCGGATGTCACCGGCGGGCAAGGATCGCCGTGGTCAGCGCGCTGCCGCGGATCTACCGCGATCCATCGGACATGCATCAGGGCGAGTCCTCGCGGCGTGGGATGGGGTCGGCGCCCGACACGCGCATTCGGGCGTAAGCCGGTCGGCAGCCTCTGAGAGGCAGCGGACCACGCACACCCTCGGGTGCCTGCCGTCTGATGCGGATGTGTTCGCGCATGGCCTCCTCCACCTCGTCGCGGACCTTGCGGAGGCACTGGTCGATCGACGCGCGGTACATGCCGTGGAAGTCCATGGCGGTGTCCCATGCCTTTTCCACGACATCGAGTGCGAGGCGTAGGGCCTCGTCGGCGGGACGTGGGTTCGTGTCCTCCAGCTCGGGGGCGACCATCTCCTCTACCTGTGCGGCCATCAGCCCGATGCGGGCGTACTTGACACCGTGCTCGAACAGCCGGTCTTGCACGAGGGCGGTGACCAGTGCCGCCATGGTGGCCGGGCGGGCCTCATAACCCATCGGTCCCGGGTGCGTCGGGGGCTGTGTCACTGGGAACCTCCTCGCATGTGCTGCTCCTCGCGCTGGGACAGGTACTGGCGCACCTGTCGCAGGGTGGGCGGGACACCGCCGGAGCGCAGGCCGGCGAGCACGTCCATCTCGGGGCGCAGGTAGAGCCGCGGCGAACCGGGGCCGTCCTGGGTCACCGAGATCACGCGCAGCGTTTCCCAGTGCGCCAGGGTCTTGATGTCGAGTCCGGTGATCAGCCTGGCCGCTCGCGCCGTGATCCACGAGCCGCCGTCGATGCCGTTCACTCGGGCCACCTGGCCGAGGTGCCTGCGCGGGTAGCCGGGCGTCGGTTTGAACTCACGGGGGGTCATGTCGGTGTCTCCTCAATGGTCGCGGTGATCGTGTGCGCTGCGATGACCAGTTCGTTCGCGGGGGCGATGGCTTCACCGGTGTCGTATCGGTAGAACCACCACGCGCCCGTCCGCCTGTCGTAGCGGCACCCGACCGTCATGGCCTTCCGGCGCGGCTGCCCCTGCCACACGAGCGGGATCACGTTCAGCACGGGCTCGTGGTCGATGACCCCGATGCCCGTCGTCAGCCCCATTGACATGCCGAGCCGGGTCGCCAGGTGCGACAGATACGTCACCCGCTCTCGCTGCGGGATCACCGTGTCCGGGGTGCACTGCTGTACCAGCTCAGGCGGAGGCGGTGCGGGCACGCGCCCTCCAGGTCGCTGCTCGTGGCGTCCCACGGTTCACCGACCGGACGCAGGGTGGTTGGGAGCCGACCGGACTACGAGGTCCGAGACGGCAAGAGCGGACCGAGCGATAACGATCACGACGGCTCCATAAGCGCAGGCCAACACGGAGTGTCACCGATCGTCACGCGTCGCCGACTGCGCAGGAAGGTCGTATGACGGTCGCTACTGGGATTCCTGCACCGCCATTCCGGCTCGGACTAGGCCACACTCGGGCCGCATTGGCTTAACGTAGATTCGGTGGAGCCACCTGAGTTCTGGTCTCATCCGGTTGTCGCCCAGGCGCTCGCCGTCTGCGACATACCGACCCTCATGGAGGAGATCCGGAAGGCCCGGGGATGGAGTCAAACCGACCTCGCGGAGGCAGTCGGTTACACCCAGAGTTGGGCGTCGAAGGTGATCCGCGGGGAAACGTCCCTGACCCTCCAACAGGTTCGCGTCATCGTGCGGCGCCTCGGCATCCCCGTAGAACTTCTTCGACTCGGCGATCCCGACGAAGGAAAGAAGGAGGGCATTCCCACGAATCGCAGACAGTTCGGCGCGATGGCCTTCCTTGCCGTCCTGCCGCTTCCGAACACCACCAAGGTCACCAACGAGAGCACGGCCCAGACGCTGACCACGATCACCGGGCAGCAGCGTCGTCTTGATGCGACCTTCCGATCGCGCGACCTCATCGACGGCGTGCGAGCGCACCTGGAGATGGCGGTGAAGGCGTATCAGGGCGCTGGCCCGCACTCCGCCCCTGTTGCCGCCGCCGTCAGCGAGGCGGCCGGATTCGCCGCGTGGCTGTCCATGGACATGTTGGATCTCGGCAGCGCCCGCTCCTACTACCGACAGGCGATCGCCGCCGCGCGGGCTGCCGACAACGACCTGCTCGCCGCCTACATGACGGGCAGCCTGGCTGCCTTCGAGATCGAGGCCGCGTCCGATCCGCTCCTCGGCCTGGCGATGATCAATGAAGCGCGCGGATACCTCGACAAGACGCCCGGCAGAGGGACTCCCACGGCCTGGTTGGCATCGCTGGAGGCTCTGGCCCACGCCTCCGGCCCGCGCCCGGACGAAGAAGAAGCGACCCAGGCTCTTCGACGGGCCGAGCGTGCCATCGCCGAAGCAGACGGGCCGCCCCCGTGGCCTTGGGTGTACCCGTTCGACTCGGCGAAGTTGGCGAGAACGCGCGCTTCGGTCGCCGTACGGCTCGGGCACGGCAAGGAGGCGATGCAGGCGTTCGCCGACTCCTTGCCGACAAATCAGCCCGCACCGAAGCAGGCCGCTCTGACGAGCTTGGAGGTTGCAACCGCGATGTGTCAGCGCGGTGAAGTAGAGCAGGCGTTCTCTCTTGCTCTTGGAGCGCTGGACATCGGGATCAGCTACCAGTCCGAGCGCGTCCTCCAGCAGGCCCGCCGATTCCGCTACCGATACGGCGGAGCGCTCAGCCCGGCCATCGTCCGCTTCGATGATCGGCTTAGGACGACCCTTGCGTGAGGACCCCATGCGCATCGCCATCACCGGGCATCGCCTGCTGCCACCCGAGACCGAGGCCCTCGTCTCACGTGCGCTGCACGAGGCGCTGGACGAGCAACTCGGGGCAGTGATCGGAATCTCCTGCCTGGCCGATGGCGCCGACGCGCTTTTCGCCCAGGCCGTCCTCGACCACGGGGGCGCGCTCATCGCCGTCGTCCCCGCGTCCGAGTACCGGGACGGCCTTCCCCAAGAGCACTATCCGGTCTATGACCGACTGCTGGCCGCCGCGGATGAGGTTCACCGGCTGCCCTATGTCGAGTCGACGAGCGAGGCCCACATGGCGGCCAGCGAGTTCATGCTGGGCTTGGCGGATCGCCTCTGGGCCGTGTGGGACGGGAAGCCCGCGAGGGGTTTCGGCGGAACCGCCGACGTGGTCCAAGCCGCACGTGACCGGAACCTGCCCGTGCAGGTCATCTGGCCGGAAGGCGCCTCGCGCGACTAGGGACGCCTATCGCGAAGTGCCGTAGATGCCATACCGCGCGGCCTCGCCACGGCGCCGTCTGAGCCGGTTGCTGCCGCCCCCCGGTGGCATGCTGCTGAACAGGGGCGACGAGGAGGATACATAAGGTGCAGACCAGTCCACTCGGCAATGCACCAAGTGAAAGGGTGAGAGCTGATGGCCGGTTGGCCGGTGTTTGACCGGCTATCGGATCCGACCTTCGGGGTCTGTGCGCTATTTCGTGGTCCCTCTCCAGGGGGAGGAGATTGGTTGCCTGTGGGGCGCCGTGCACGATAACGCCGCGAGTTTCGTCCGTCGGTTGGACGGTCCTGAGGCGGCTTTTCGCGCCCGTCTCGTCTGGTCGAGGCGCCTGAGGGCGGCAGCGAGAGAGGGGATTACCCCCGTGGAGGCGCTATGCAGGTGGAAGGGTGCGCCGGAGGATCCGGAGGGGGGTCGGATCGCGGCCGATGCCCCCGAGCAGGAGGCGCCGAGTCTGGAGAGTTCGGAACGGCGGGTCAACCCCGGTTATGTCGATCCGCTCAAGGACTTTTCCGACCAGCACGAAATGACCACTTGGACGGATGGGACGCCCATCGACCGGTCGAGGGGGTGGGGGCCGCTGACGCCGTGGAAGTTGCCCGACACCGACTTCCCGGCGGTGACCGTGGCGGCGGTCAGGTATCTGCCGGTGACGCGGGGCGATGTGGTGCTGGGGTACCTGTGGGCCTCGGTCGCCGACGATGCCGCCTACTACATGAAGCGTGCGGATGCCGGCAGTGACGGCTTCAACGCCGGTGGTATCTGGGTTCCCCGGCTGCGGGAGGCGGCCGACGAGGGGCTGACCCCGCTTCAGGCGCTGCGCAAGTGGAAGGGCGCGCCAGAAGACCCGCGCGGCGGTGCCATCAAGGCCGACGCTCAGGAGCAGGAGGCCCCCAGCCTGGACGCGTTGAAGGAACTCGCGGGGCAGTAGCACGGCCCCGAGACCGGGGCGTGGGCGCGTGCCGAGGGCGACGGTCCTGGGGGTGCGTTGGTCGCGGAGGGCGCCCCCGCCGGTCGCGGCCCCGTATGCCATCCGGGCGCGCTGGCTGCGCGGGGGAGACCTTCCGCCCGAGTGAAGGTCGAAGCGGACGGCACGGCCATCCGGCGGCGGGGGCGAGTGGGCCTGGGAGGAGGTGCGTCCTGGGCGGCCGGTCCGGTTTGATCCCCCGTCTCGAAGCGGTGGCTTCGACCGGGATCGCCTCGGAGGTTCACTGCCGTCGGGGGGCTTGGCGGGTGGGGGGTGCCGGGGCCCTTGTGGGGCCGGTCGGCCGGCTGAGGGTGGGGCCGGGGTGCCCGGATCCCCGTCGGGCGCGGTGGGTGACGCGCAATTCGCTGTGGCGGCGGGCGCCATATTCTTATGGCGCCGGAGAAGCCGGGAGCGGCACGCCCGTCGCGGCGGACGTGGTTTTCGAGAAGGGGCTCGGCGGGTGATTGCGTCGAGTGGACGAGAACGCGGTGCGGTGTGGGGTAAGGTTGGTCACGACGCGACGCCGCCCGGTGAGGGTTTCCACTCCGCATGCGTCAGACCAGAAATGTCCGACATATCTCGCAGCGTGGGATACTCGCAGGTCAGCCAGGCCACCAGGGTGGCGTGGTAGACGTCGAAGGCGCGCGCCAGGGCCCTGCGGTCGGCCGATTGCATCGGTGTCAGCCGGAGCCTCTTATGAAGATCGTCACGTGCTCGCTCCCATGTCTGCCGAAGCTGGTCTCGACTGGCTCGCATGCCTCGACACTACAACCCCGTCCGGGCATTGCTCCGCACGATTCTGCAGACGCGGTCCACGTTCGACCGCCGCGGTTATCCGACACCGGCATGACGGTCCACAAAATTGTGGAGAGTACGACAGGTATTTCGTACCGGCGAGGCGCGCCGGGGCCGCCGCGCAGGAGCCCGGGCCCCGGCGCGGCGGTCAGCGGAGCATGGTGGCGTCGCGGGGAGCGGCGGCCATGTCCGGCCGGACGGTGCCCGCGCCGATCGTCTCGGCCAGGTGGCCGACGATGCGGCGGGCGGCGAAGTCGGCGCCGTGGACGAACCGCATGACCGGGCCGAACGTGGCGGCGGCGGTCAGGCCCGCGAAGTACAGGCCGGGCAGCGACGACTGGAAGTGGGCGTCCAGGGCCGGGGACGCGAGGGTGCGCCGCAGCCTGCGCCGCAGCTCCGGGGGCAGGGCGGAGATCCGGTCGACGTCGGGCACATAGCCGGTGGCGGCGATGACGTGGTCGGCGCGCACATCGGTGCGGTCGCCGCGCCGGTCCTCGACGATCAGGCGCACCCGGTCGCCGTGCGGGGCCGCGTCCACCACGTGGCGACCCAGCATCCGCCCCACGCGGCTGTCCAGGCGGTCGCGCAGCCACCAGGCCCCGGCCGGGCCCAGGGTGTTCTTGACGATGTGCTGCCGGGCGCGCGCGGGCAGGTACCGGACGGTCTGCGGGCGCTCCGACCACACCCAGGTGCGCCAGCCGCGTCCCAGGCCCGACTGCGGGCCGCGCAGCAGTGTCTGCAGGGGGCTGCCGGTCCTGCCGGGCAGGGAGTTCCACGCCAGTTGCGGCGTGCGCGCCAGCACGACGGGGCGGGCGCCGCAGTCGGCGAGCAGCACGGCCGTCTCCAGGGCGGACTGCCCCGCCCCCACGACGACGACCTCCTTCCCCGCGAACCGGTCGAACTCGCGGTGGACGACGCTGTGCGTGACCAGGGTGGTGGGCAGCGGCGCCAGCCGGCGGGGCACGTGGGCGAACGGGCCGACGCCCACGGCCATCACCACGGCGCGGGTGCGGACCTCCTCTCCGGTGGACAGCGTGACCGTGTAGACGCGGCCGGGGTCTCCCTCGACGCGGAGCACCTGCGACGGCTCGGGATCGGGGGCGGCCTGCTCGGCGAACCACTGGCCGTAGCTGACGAAGGTGTGGAGGGGGATGGGGAGCCCCTCCGGCCAGCCGCCGTTGTACTCGCGGAAAGTCAGGCCGGGGACGGGACTGCCCAGGCTGGAGGCGAACGGTTCGGACTTCAGATACATCCCCGCCGGCATGTGGTTGCGCCAGAAGTCCATGGGCGTGCCGATGACGCGCACTCGCAGCCCCGCATGACGCGCGTAGGCTCCCACGGACAGGCCATAGGGACCGGCGCCGACGACGAGCACGTCGATGACCGAGTCGTACATGTGTTCCCCCGTTTTCCTTGCCTACTGCCGGCGGGTCAGGCGCTGACCGTCCGTTGCGTTCCCTCGGACGCCGCGCTCCTACCCCGCCGTGCCCCGGAAAGCCTCGGCGCGGCGAATTTTTCCGCCGCCCGGATGACGCTTTGCGCCCCCATGAGAAGGAACGGCTTGAGATCATCTGCGGCGAGCCAGGCGTATTCCTCCGCCGTGCGCAGCAGCCGCATTCTGGGCATTCCGGCCGCGGCCAGCAGCACCGACGGCCGCAGGTAGTGGTTCTCGACCAGCATGGTGCGGCCGTAGGCGGGCTGGACGGACGGGACCGGGCGGCCGGACAGGTCCAGGTGCATGACGCGCACCAGGTCCAGGCCGCGCCGGTCGGTGAACAGCCGGAACTGGGCGCCGAGCCGCGGGTTGAAGTCGAGCAGGTAATAGGTGCCGGACTCGGGCACCAGGCGGAAATCCAGGTCGAGCACGCCGCGGTAGCCGAGGACGCGTCCCAGGGTGCGCCCGATCTCCTCCAGTTCGGGGTTGGGCAGCCATTCCCCGACCACGGTGTGCCCGGCCTCCGGCGGGCACGAAAGCCGTTTGCGTCCGGTTCCCGCGAAAAGGCACCGGGAGGCGTCGTCGAAGTATCCGTGGAAGAACCAGTCGACCGCCCGCGGCGAGACGATCGCGCGCTGCAGGATCAGCGGTCCGGCGGCGGGCCGGGCCGCGGCCTCGGCGAAGAGCGCGTGCGCGTCTTCGGGCGTGCGGAGAACGGTGGTGCTGCGCTGCCCCGGACCGAGCCGCCAGGGTTTCGCCCATTTCGCGATGACCGGCAGGCCCCATTGTTTGATCGCCTCGTCGACGTCCTGACCGGACAGCGGAAGGCGGATCTCCGGGTAGGCGACGCCGGCCTCGGCGCATCTTGCGGCCACCGCGGACTTGTTCGCCAGCGTCCGGGGCAGCCGCGGTTCCTGCCGGGGGAAGACGAACCGTTCGGCGAGCGCGGCGGAGTTCTCGGCGATGAATATCGCGCCGCCGTCGTCCATGGGGACCAGCAGCGCGGGCCGGCCGATCCGCCGCCCGATCCGGTTCAGGTGGGCGACCAGCGCGGCCGGGGCGCCGTCGGGTGCGGACGGGCCGAAGCGGTGCCGTTGCCGCAGGTGGCGGGAGGCGGCGGCGGGTGCGGCACCGCTCTCCAGGACGGCGTGCACCGGCACGCCGGCGCGGCCGAGCGAGCGGATCACGCCCATGGTGCCGTGGTGGAAGATGTTGGCGTCGGTGCGCAGCACCAGGACGGGCAATCCGGTGTCGAACTCGGCGGCGACGGGTTCGCGGCGGCTCATCGGCACCGCCCCCCAAAATACCGCCCCATAATGCCGGGAACCGGACAGTTGACATTCAGCCCCATATTCACTCCCAGAAAAGCCGTCCGACGAAGGCTTGGTGATCTCATTGCCCGTGGCGGGGAGACAAAGGGCATAACCCAGCTATGAGTTTCGGGACAGCCCGCCATGACGACGGCCCTTTCCCGCGTTCCCGCGACCGCCGCTTCCGGCGGCGGCTCGGCCGGGGCCTGCTGGCCGCGGCGATGGCCGCCGCGGTGTGGGCCGTGACGATGGTGGGGATGCGTTGTCAGATAGGCGATTCGGCCGTTCGCACCGGGGCTTCGGTGGCGCTGGATCCGGCCGCTCCGGGGAGTTCGGCCGTACCGAAGGGCCCGCATTCCGCGCGGGCCTCGACCGTCGCGAGCAGTTCGCCCCGTCCGGCGAACCCGGCCGCTCCGGGAGGCACGCCCGCCGCGCGGGGCCATGCCGTTCCCCTGGGCGCGTTCGTCGGATCGGGCGCCGCCGGGGTGGAACGGCTCGCCGAATTCGAGCAATGGCTCAACGCACCGGTCACCGTGGGGCACACGTATCTGCCCGGGGAAACCTGGAAGGGAATCGAGGGACCCGGAAATCTGGTCAGGTCGTGGGGGGAATGGCGCGCGGCCGATCCGCGGCGCAAGCTCGTGGTGAACGTCCCCATGCTGGCGCCCAACGAGCTGCCGCTGCCCGACGACGTCGTCTCGGCGCTGCTGCGGGGCGGGGCGACGGGCGCGTTCGACATGCATTTCATCCGGCTCGCCGAACGGCTCGTCGACGCCGGGGCGCCGGACACCATCATCGTGCTGGGGTGGGAGATGAACGGCATCACCTACACCGGCCGGTGCGCGCCGAACCCGGAGATGTGGAAGATCTACTGGCGGCGCATCGTCGCGGCCATGCGCTCGGTGAAGGGGGCGCGTTTCCAGTTCGACTTCACGCCCAGCCGGGGCATGGACGCGATCGCGTGGCCCGAGTGCTATCCGGGTGACGACGTGGTGGACATCATCGGCATGGACGTCTACGACCAGCCCGTCGGCAAGGACTTCGACGAGTTCGTCAAGGAGCCCTACGGCCTGCAGGCCCATGTCGACTTCGCCCGCGCGCACGGCAAGAAGATCTCCTTCCCCGAATGGGGACTGTTCCGCAATTCCGATAACCCGGACTACATCCGGGACATGTTCGACTGGATGACCCGGCACGGGGCGGAGTACCAGACGATCTCCGACTACTGCCCGCACGGGGTGTGGCGCTGCGCCGACAACCCGCGGTCGTCGGAGGTCTACCGTTCGCTGTTCGGCCGCGCCTCCGACCTGCTGGGCTCGTTCCGGGCGGCATCGCCGACCGCGTCGCCGAACGTGCCGCGGTCGCCCTGAGGTCGTCCGTCCCGCATCCATCAGCACGCACCCATCAGTCCGCACCCACGCCCGGCCCCGCCTCCGCCAGAGGACTGGCGGAGGCGGGGCGGGCCACCGGCTGAGCGACGGGTCCGTGCCCGCAGGCGGTCCCGGGCGCGCCTGCCACCGGGTACGCGGCGGTGGCGAGGTCCTGGGTGATGGCGGCCAGCTGGGCGAAGGTCCGCGCGGCGTCGAAGTCGGCGGCGCGCCGGGCGGCCGCCTTCCCCTCGATCTCGGCCAGTTCCGGGGACAGCAGCCTGCGCGCGACCTCCGCGGCCAGCGCCGCCGGGTCTTCGGGGGGCACGAGCGCCCCCACGTCGGGGGTGACGACCTCGGTGAGCCCTGGGATGTCCGTGCCGACCAGGGGGCGGCCGACGGCCAGTGCCTCCAGCGCGGCGAGCGGCAGTCCCTCCCAGCGCGACGGCATCGTCACCACGTCGGCGGCGACCAGCCAGGGGCGGGGGTCGGCGACCGGTGGGACGAACCGTATGCCGTGGATGGCGTAGGCGCGCACGCGGCGCAGCATGTCGCCGTCGCCGACCATCACCAGCTGTGCGTCGGGGCAGCGTTGCCTGACGCGGGGCCACGCGGCGGTCAGGACGTCCTGGCCCTTCTGCCGGGTGATGCGGCCTATGCAGACCGCCAGCGGCCTGTCCGTGGGGACGTCCAGGAGGCGGCGTGCCGCGCCCCGTGCGGACGCGTCGGCCTGCTGGAAGCGGCGCAGGTCGACGCCGTTGCGCACGAGCGCGTAGGGCGCGTCCACCCCGGCTTGGCGTCCCTGCTGCAGTTCGCCCTCGCCCACGCACACGACCGCCTTGGCGCGTCGGGCCGCGAACCGTTCCCATCTGATGCTGGCCGTGCGCTGCGCACCGCGCGCCGCCAGCCACGACCACCCGTGCGGCTGGAAGATGAGGGGGGTGCCGTGCGTCGTGTGCATGCGGCCGGCCAGTCCGGCTTTGGACGAGTGCAGGTGCACGATGTGCGGGCGGTAGCGTCCGATGATGGCGTGCAGCTGCCGGGACTCGGCCAGGGTCTTCGGGCCCGGTGCGCGCCCGGCGTTCCACGGGATGTGCGGGACGCCGTGGGCGCGCAGGTTGCCCGGCAGCGTCCCCTCTACGGGGCATGCCACGGCGACCTCCCAGCCGCGGCGCGTCTGGTCACGGCACGCCTGCGTGACGTAGCCGGCGACGCCGCCGTCCGTCGGCTGGGACACGTGCAGAACGCGGATCGGTTCTTGCTGGCTGGTCATGTGGCTGCCCCCGAAGCACAGTGGAATTCGGCGTGATGGCGCGTGTCAGCGCGCGGCCAGTTTCTTGGGCACGGCCCCTTTGCCCTGGGCCCGCCCATTGCGTCGTCGCGGGTGGGCGCGTTGCCGGGCGGGCTCGGTACGCGTCTCGGCCGGTTCGGCGGGCTGCCGGAACTGCTCGGGGTGCAGGCGCCGGTACTCGCGGAACTGCCCCCGTATGCCGGAGGCGACGGTGCCCAGCAGCCCGGCCAGGAGGATGCCGGTGGCCGTTCCGATCGCCAGGCTCAGCAGGAGGTTGGGCGAGGCGGGCGCGGTGGGGCGGTCCGCCGCGCCCATGAGGGCGGCGTGGACGCCGGTCTCCTGGGAGCGGACCGCGCTGTAGCGGACCAGGGCGTCGGCGGCTGCGTTGGCGTAGGCGACGGCGGCGTCGGCGGTGTGCGCCGAGCCGGTGAGCTGGATGAGGGGCGTGTCGGGCGAGGTGGACGCCTGGACGTGCTTGGTCGGGTTCGCCCCCCGGGGGACCGCGGGGCTGACGGCCCACGCGAGGGTCTGCCGCTGGACGGCGAGCCTGCCGTACGCCTGGGCGAAGTTGACGGCGAGCTGGTCGGAGCCCTTCTGCTCGGTCACCACGATGACGTGGGAGGTCGCCTTGTAGACCGGGGTCTTGACCAGCGCGTGGACGAGGCCGCCCAGGGTTCCCAGCAGCACGACGAGCACGAACAGCGCCGCCCGCGACACCAGGTGGCGGGCGAACCGCCATACGCCCGACCGCTGCCCGGACCGCTTCGGCCAGGGCCGCCGCGAGCGTTCGCCGTCCGGGCGCGGTGTCCTCCTCCGCGCCACCAGCGCCAGGGGCGCCTTCAGCCGGGACGGCTTGGGTTCGGGCCGTTCGCGGTCGATGGACTTAGAGTCCGGCATTCTCCGCCCTTTCGTACTGTCGCGGCGCCCCCGCCGCCTGGGCCCTGTTGCCCGGGCGGTGGCGGTGGGTCTCATACAGTTCGGCAAGCGCCTTCGCGTGGACGCGGATGTCGTAGTGCTGCACGGCTTCGGGTGGGGGCCATCGCGTGGGGCCTTGGCTCAGGCACAGGGCCAGTGCCGCCCGCCAGGCCCCCAGCCCGGTGGGCACGTGCCTGGCCTGGGGCGGGACCATCCCGGACGGCAGGTCGTCCAGGGCGGGGCAGGCCGTGTACAGGACCGGGAGTCCGGCGGCGAGGCCCTCGATGACGGAGAGGCCGAACGTCTCCTGCTCGGAGGGCGCGGCCAGCACGTCCATGGCGGAGAGCATGTCGGGCACGTGGCCCGTGTCCCCCGCGAACATCGTCCGCCCTGCCGCGCCGCAGCCGTCGGCGAGGCGTTGGAGCGCCGCGCGCTGCGGGCCGTCCCCCACGATCAGCAGCAGCCCATCGTCCAGATACGCGAACGCCCGGATGAGCAGGTCGAAGCGTTTGGTCGGGACGAGCCGCCCCACAGCGCCGAAGACGAAGGCGTCCGGGTCGAGGCCGAGCCGTGCGCGGACGCGTGCGCGCCGCTCGGCGTGGAACGCGAACGCATCCGCGTCGAGGCCGTTCGGGATCACCGTGATGCGGTCGGGGGGCACGCCCCAGCCGCACAGGCGTTCGGCCACGGTCGGGGACACCGCGACGGTGAGCGTGCCCAGGCGTTCGGTGGCGGTGTACAGCATCCGCACCGCGGCCGTGGTGGCGCGGCCCTCGATGTGGCCGTGCCCCAGGGAGTGCTCTGTGGCGACGATCGTCCGCACTCCCGCCATGCGCGCGGCGATGCGTCCGAACACGCACGCCCGGTAGAGGTGGGTGTGGACGACGTCGTAGCCTCCGGCGCGGATGAGCCGTACGAGCCTGGGCAGGGCGGCCAGGTCCCGGTTGCCGCGCATGCCGACCTCGTGCACGGGCACGCCGTGGTCCCGCAGTGCGGCGGCGACGGGGCCGGGCGGCGTCAGCACCGCGACCTCGTGGTCGACCAGCCCGGCCGTGTGCCGCACCACGTCCAGCAGCTGCCGCTCGGCGCCGCCGCGTCCGAGCCCGGTGATGATGTGCAGGACCCGGGTCATATCCGCGTCCTCCACCGCAGCTGGTGCCGCACGACCTTCACCCGCATGCGCAGACCGCCGTCACGTTCGCCGATGTAGGTGCGGGCCAGGGCGTGCACGTCGTAGGTGTCGGACCAGATGGCGCACCCGTAGTCGTAGCCGGCGGCGCGTACCGCGTCGATCTCACGGGGGCCGACGTGGCCGTAGGGGTAGGCGAATCCGGTCACCGGTTCCTCGATGACCTCTTCGAGGAGTGCGCGGCTGCGGCGCAGCTCGGTGCACAGCTCGTCGTCGTCGGTGTCCGGGAGGGAGACGTGCCGCAGCCCGTGTGAAGCGACCTCCATGCCCATGGCGCGCACCTGGCAGATCTGGTCCGCTGTCATCAACGGCTTGCACGGCCCCTCGTCCCAGGTGTTGTAGGAACCGATGCGTTCGGCGACCACGAACACGGTCGCGGTGAACCCGAACCGCAGCAACGTGGGGACGGCCCGTACCGCGAAGTCGGCGTAGCCGTCGTCGAACGTCAGGCCCACCAGGCCCCGCAGTCTCCCGCCGTTCTCGGCGCGCCGCAGCTCGCGCATGCTCACCCCGCGCAGGCCCCGCGACTTGAGCCAGCGCATCTGACGCGTGAACTGCGCCGGTGACACGGTGATCAGGTGCGGGTCGTCGTCGGTGCGGCCCACCGAGTGGTACATCAGAATCCACGGCATTCGCGTGCGCGGTCCGTCCGCCGGCCGCCGTTGCTCCTCCGGCTGCCGCTCCGCCGGCTGCCGCTCCTGCGGCTGCTGCTCCCCGGACCGGCGCGGCCGCACCGGCTGCTGTCCCACCTGCTGCTCTCGCCCCACCGGCTGCCCTTGGATCACCGGACTCCCCCTCGATCAAGACGACTGACGACACGACTGGTGGCCCGAACGACGAAGGGGAAGTAGAACTCCAACGGGCTCGTTCCTTCTCCTGTGGCCGCCCCCCGCGCCGAATTGGTGAACCCCCGGTACGCGCACGCCACCAGCAGCGCCGTACCGAAGACCGCGAGCAGGACGACGCCCCCCAGCACGAGCAGGAGGACGGGGGGCATGCGCTCCGCGAGCCCCTCCTGCAGGAGGTACCCGACGGCTGTGGCGGGCGCGGTCGCGAACAGCAGCGTGACGAAGTCCTTCCCGGTGCGGCGCAGGGACAGCGGTACCACGCGCGTTCGCATGCCCACGAACAGCAGCACGGCCGCCACGCTGATCCCCAGGGCGTTGGCCGCCGCGAGGCCGGCCACCCCGAACACGCCCAGGGTCGCAACGCCCACGACCGCGGTGACCACCAGCCCGACGGCGACGCACAGGACCGGGTACCAGCGGGGCGTGCGGTGGGCGAAGAACCCTCGTCCGGCCACGGCGACCATCGCCTGCCCCAGCAGGCCCAGCGAGTAGACGCGCATGACGAGCGCGGTGGTGTCGGTGTCGGACTCGGTGAAGCGGCCGTGCTGGAACAGGATCGAGATGACCGACGGCGCGAACGCCACCAGGAACGCCGTCGAGCACAGCACCATGGCGCCCACCCCGACCACGTCGGTCTCCATGCGCCGGCGGACCTGCCCCACGTCGCCGTCGGCCGACGCCCGTGCCAGCCGGGGGAACGTCACCGTCACCAGCAGCAGCGCCAGCATCGCCGGCACCTGCGCCACCTTCTGGGCGTAGTTGAGGTAGGAGATCGAGCCTTCGGCCAGGGACGACCCCAGGAACCGCTCGACCAGCGTCTGCGCCTGGCGGGTCAGGCTCCAGATGACGATGGGCGCGAGAGCGGCCAGCCCCACGATGGCCGCCTGGCCGTCGGCCCCGCCCCGCCCCGTCCGGGCGGAGGTGCGGGCCGGCGTCAGGCAGCGCGCGAAGGTCGGCGTCACCACCGCGACCATGAGGAGGCTGCCGATCGCGACGCCCAGGGCCGCGCTGGTGACGCCGAGCGGGCCGTGGAAGGCCCCGATCATCGCCAGGATGCCCACGTTGTAGGCGGCGTAGATAGCCGCGGGCGGGCCGAAGCAGTGGTAGGCGCGCAGGGTCGCGGCCATGAACCCGGCGATGCCGAACGTCAGGATGGTCAGCGACGTGAACCGCACGCAGCGGATCGCGTCGGTGGGGTCATCCAGGCCGGGGGCGAGCACGGCGACCAGGTACGGCGCCGCCACGGCGGTCAGCAGGGCGGTCAGGGCCAGCAGGGCGGCGAGGCGGGACAGCGCGGAGGCCACCAGCGGCCGCACGCCGCCGTGCCGGTGCAGGGCGTAGCTGATGGCGGGCGTCACCGCCAGCGCCATGGCGTCCTCGATCAGCAGCGGCGACACCGTCTCGGGGATCGTCCAGCCGACCAGGAACGCGTCGGTGCCGCTGGTGGCCCCGAAGTGGTGCGCCAGGGTCAGGTCGCGCAGGAACCCCAGCAGCGTCCCCGCGCCGATGAGAAGGCCGGAGAGGGCCGTGGCGCGCCCAATGGACACCCTGCGTACGGGTGCGGCTTCAACGGCCGTCATCGGCGCCTCCAGACGCGCGGCGGCCGTCTCGCGGCGCGGCCCCGGCCGTCGGCCCGCCGGGACGTGCGGCTCCCGCTCCCCCGGGCCCGGCGGCGCCGTCCGCCCACGGCGGGCCGAGGGCGATCACGGCGGTCAGCCCGATCATCACCGAAGTCAGCACGGACGTGGGCCCTCCCAGGTCTCCGTACAGGAAATCGACCAGCAGCGCCGTCATGAACCCGGCCGCGACCAGCCACAGCGGGTCTCGGCGCGCGCGCTTGAGGGAGCCGCCCGGCGGACGCAGCAGCCCCCACAGCAGGGTCGCCACCAGCACCGCGAACCCGGCGAACCCCAGCAGCCCCTGCTCGCTGAGGATGAGCAGGTACTCGTTGTGCGGTGACAGCAGCGGCTGGCGGACGAAGCCGTTGACCGAGTCGGCGGTGTCGCTGGCCGCCGACAGCTGGAGCGGCGCGTAGGTGTCGCGGTAGGCGGCGAAGTTCTTGACCCCCACCCCCGACGCGGGGTGGTCCTGCCAGATGCCGGCGGCCGTGCTCCACAGGCTGTAGCGGTCGATCACCGACTGGTCGGGGGTGCTGGTCGTCTCGGTGATGGACCGGGCGCGTTCCACGAGCGTGCCCGACGCGATCCCCAGTCCGCCGACCATGACGACCGCGACGGCGCCCGCGCAGACCGCGACGCGCAGCGCCAGCATGCGGCTGTAGAGCAGCACCATCACCGTCAGGGCGGCCCCCACCGCGATCCAGTGGCCCCGGCTCAGCGCCAGGGCCTGCGCCACCGCCAGGACGCCGAACGCGCACCACAGGAAGGCGGTGAGCGCCCCGGCCCTCCGTCTGGACGACGCATCGGACCGCCGTGCGGACGGTGACGTCAGCAGGAACGCCAGGGCGATGACGAGCCCGTAGCCGACGATGGTCGCCAGGGCCATGATGTCCATCGCGCCGAACGTCCCGACGGCCCGCACGCCGCGCCCCCCGAAGGAGGCGCCGTTGCCCGTGGCCACCTGGACGATCCCGTACACCGCCTCGAACAGCCCGGCGGCCAGCACGGCCCCGCACACCAGCACCAGATGGCGGCGCTCCCGGACGGCCAGCATCACCGCCAGCGGGACCAGCGCGAAGACCTGCAGGAACCGGGCCGCCCCCACCAGGCTCACCTCGACGTCGGTGGACAGGACCGTCGTCACGCCCAGCGCGGCGATCAGCGGACCGAAGGCGACGAGCGCGCGCGGGGGCAGCCTGCGCCGTCCCAGCACCACCGCGAGGACGGCCACCGCGACGAGCGCGGCGCTGGCCACGTCGGCCGGTGTCACCTGCACCGCCGCGTCCAGGTCGGCCGGCCCCCGGGGCAGGCACACGCACACCACCGTGGCGGCGATGAGCGCGGGCGGAACGAGCGCCGTCCTCATCACGGCGCCTTCACCACGGCCTGCAGGGTCAGCAGCAGGATCTTCAGGTCGCCCCAGAAGGACCAGTTGTCGATGTAGTGGTTGTCGTACCTGGCGCGCAGTTCGATCGAGGTGTCGCCGCGGAGCCCGTGGATCTGGGACCAGCCGGTGATGCCGGCGGGCACCCTGTGCCGCATGGCGTAGCCGGTGTACTCGTCGGAGAACCGCTTGACGAAGTGGGGGCGCTCGGGGCGCGGCCCGACGAGGCTCATGTCGCCCCGCAGCACGTTCCACAGCTGCGGCAGCTCGTCCAAGGAGGAGCGCCGCAGGAACCGCCCGACCGGCCCCATGCGGTCGTCGCCGTCGACGCTCCAGCGGGTGTCGGACTCCTTCTCGTCGGCGGGCTTGAGCGTGCGGAACTTCAGGACCATGAAGGTCCGGCCCCCGGCGCCGACCCGGCGCTGCCGGAACAGCACCCCGGGGCCGCCCTCGACGCGCACCGCGATCGCGCAGGCGGCCATGAGCGGCCAGACGGCGGCGAGGGCGAGGGCGGCGACGAGGACGTCGAAGGCGCGCTTGGCCGACCACGAGGGGAGCCCGTGGGGGCGGTGCGGGATCGCCACGCAGGGGATGCCGCGCAGATGCTCAGCGCGCGCCCCGGCACCTGAGATGAGTTCCACGGTCGAGGGCACGAGGAGCACCTCGCAGCCCAGCGCCCCGCAGACCCTCGCCACGACCTCGATGTGGCGGCGCGGCACCTCCTCGGCGACGATGACCGCGGTGGTGACACCGTGCGCCCCGATGACGCGGCGCAGGTCGAGCAGGCCGCCGAGGACGCGGGGGTGCCCGTCCGCCTGCGGCACCGATCCGTAGCACACGAGCTGCCCCACGGGCCGCAGGCCGAACTCGGCGTGTCGCTGCAGCACGTCGAGCACGTGGCCGGTGAACGGGCCGCTTCCTATGACGAGGGCGGACGGCGCGGTGATCCGCTTCTTGCGCCATGCCCGCACCGCCGCGTAGCACAGGGCCCGGGCCGCCAGCGCCGTCGCGCAGAACAGGAAGGCGACCCGCAGGCCGAGCGCGCAGGTGTCGGGAAAAGGCGTCCACGGGCTGCTGAGAAAAGCCAGTGCGGCCACCATCCCGGCGACGAGCGCGGGGATCATCATCGCCCGCAGGTCGTCCACCAGGGAAAGCGCCCGGCGGCACTGGTAGAGCGCGCCGGAAAGGCCGCACGACGCGATCGCCAGGGCGGCCGCACCGAATACCGCGACGGGCCGCGCGGCCCCCGCGGCCAGGGCCGCGAGCGTCATCGCGGCCCCGTCCACCGCGGGCAGGCAGAATGAGAAGAAGACACTTCCGCGCCGTCCGCCCCGGGCGGATCGGGAAACGGCCGGAAGGGCGGCGATATCGGCTTCGATTTCCTCGGTGGAAAGCGCCGACGTCGCGGGGGCGGTCCGCCCGGTCCGCTGCGGAGCGGTCTTCGCACTCAGCCCCTGGGCTCCCATCTCGCGCACCCCTTCAAAGACAAGAACTCACCGGCGAGTGACTTCCGAGAACAACGAATGAGGCCGGGGAAAAGGTGTTGCGAACACCGCCCGGCCGGCGCCCGTTTCGTTTCGGCGGGCCCGTGACTCAGGATGACACCGGAGCGGCGAAGTACACCTGGCCACCTGATTTCTTTAACAAGATCAACCGTTCCCTTGATCAAGGCGCCGAATGCCCGGCACATCCTTTTCGCCCCCCGCGCGGACCGCGGCGGCACACCTTTTCGAAAACCCCCGGAAATTGCCGCAACCGGCGCCGGGACGGCAAGCCGGATGAGCACGGCGTCTCTTCCGGCACCAGACATAACGCCGCACCGCGGCGGGCGCGGCGCGCCGATCTCCTGCAATTCCGGCTTATGCCGTCACCGATATTCCGGCGCGGCAATCGCGCATCCCGCTGCCGATCCGGCCGACGGGTCGGTCATGCGCACACCCGGACTCATCCGCACAGGCCGGGACCGGCCGCTCCACCCGCGGGGCCGTCAGCTCAGGGCGGTCGGGCGCCCGTTGCCGTTCCACAGGACGCGGGCGGCCATGCGCGCGGCCAGCTCGGCGGCGAGCGCATGGGCCAGCGGATCGTCCATCATGTCGCAGGATTCCAGGAATGTCAGGGCTTGTTCGAGTTCTTCGATCGACATTCGGTTCGGCGGTTTGCGCGCCCAGCCGAAGCGGCTCAGCCGATCGCGTTCGAAGCCGTCCACTCCGCGTCCCTCCGCGCCGCGGCCGGGAATCGGTCCCCGGCGTCATCCTCTCCTCCGGGCCCGGCAATCAGTCGGCCAACAAGATGCCAATACGGCCGCCCCGGCGTGGAAGGTGGGTATGACCGCGGGCGACAGACCCGGCGATTGTTCACCGGCCGCCCGGATTCCGGTGGTGCGTCCGAGCCGGCAACCCGTTTCAGGCTAGTGGAAACGCACCCCGCGACCGGCGACCCGAATGGCCGGAGTGTGGCGCCCATGTTTCCCGCGTCCTCGGCTGGAAGTGGAATTGTCTGCTCACTCGTTCGTCAGATTCGGCATGGCGGCGGCGCTCGGCGGCGCGCTCGCCGCGGCGCTCACGCCCGGCGTGCCGGCGGCGGTCGCGACCTCGGCGGCCGCGGCATCGGTCGCGGCGCC
>NZ_BAABDO010000033.1:0-56402 GCF_039539665.1 Actinomadura keratinilytica | reverse complement strand
CTCTCGGCAGCCGAGAACCAGACGATCTAGCCTCCAAGATCGCCGGGGCGGTCCAGCTCTCGTAGAGCCGCAAAGCCTGCCGGTGGTACTCGGCCGCCTCCCCATACTCACCCCGCAACCGGGCGGCATGCCCCAGACCTTGAAGAGCGTGAGCTTGGCCATGCCGGTTACCGGTGCTCTCGTAGAGCCGCAAAGCCTGCCGGTGGTACTCGGCCGCCTCCCCATACTCACCCTGAAACCAGGCGACATGCCCCAGACCTTGAAGAGCGTGAGCTTGGCCATGCCGGTTACCGGTGCTCTCGTAGAGCCGCAAAGCCCGCTGGTGGTACTCGGCCGCCTCCCCATACTCACCCCGCAACCGGGCAATGTCCCCCAAGCACTCGAGAGCGTTGGCTTGGCCAAGGCGGTCGCCAGCGGTGCTCGTTGTGGTGTGCATTGTGGTGTAGAGGCCGGCCGCCTGTTCGTACTTGCCGTCCAGCATCAGCCAGTACGCGACCTTGTGGGCGAGGGCGGTGGCGTTCGGCCAGTTGCCCTTGAGGGCTGTGTGGGCTGCGGTGGTCAGCTCATCGGTGGCGGAGATCAGCCATGTATGCGCGTGAGTCGGCGCGTCGAAGACGTCGTCGGCCTGGTCGGCGGCTTCCTCGGTGAGCATGACCGTGGCGGTACCGACCATGGTGCTCAAGCGCTGGTAGAGGCGACGGCGAGCCCGCCGGACGTCAGGAGCGTCGTTGCTGTAGCCGGTGTGCCGACGCGCATAGCCCGCGAACAGGTCGTGGAAGCTGTAGCGGCCATGAGGCAGGCCGATGAGCATGTTGCGTTGCAGCAGACTGGCCAGGTGCACCTTCACCAGCGGGCGGGGCTTGCCGGTGAGTGCGGCGACAGAATCAGCGTCGAAGTCCGGACCCGGGTGCCAGGCACAGGCCCGCAGCGCCTCCTGCAACGCCCTGGGAAGCGCCCGGTAGGAGACGGTGAAGGCCGCGCGGGTGGCGTGGTCGGCCTCGTCCAGATGCTCCAGGGGGTGTTCGGCCGATCGCATCACCTCGACCAGTTCCGCGGGACTGAGCACGGTCAGTAGCGAGCCCACCGGCCGCAGCGCCAGCGGCAGATGACCGCACAGCCCGGCCAGCTCGGCCAGTTCCTCATCACCGGCGCGCATCTCCGCCTGCGACCGCCCGGCCATGCGCAACCGCAACGCCACCGCATCCTGCGGGAGCAGAACGTCCACACCGATCCGGACAGCGGTATTCAGATCGGTGAGCTGGTCGCGGCTGGTCACCAAGACCAGGCAGCCCTTGGCAGCCTCCGTCCCGGGCAGCAGCGGCCGGACCTGTTCGGCGTCACGGGCGTTGTCCAGGACCAACAGCACACGGTGGCGGGCCAGCCACCCCCGCCACAACCCCGCCCGGGCCTGCGTATGCGCGGGAACGTGAGCCGGGTCGAAGCCCACCAGCGTCAGCAGCTCGCCCAGCACCTCGCCCGGATCACGAGGCTCATGCCCCGGGGTGAATCCGAGCAGATCCACCTCAATACGCGCGTCGGGGAAGTCCTCGGCGATCTCAGCCGCCAGCGCCCGGACCAGGGCGGTCTTACCGGCGCCGCCCATTCCGTGCACCGTCGACACCACCACCGGCCGTCCGGCCTCCTGCGCCTGCCGCCGGGCCTGCCGCAACCGGCCCAACTCCAGGGCCCGGCCGACCAGGTTCGGGGGCGGCACCAGCGTGTCCGGTGCCGTCTCAGGCTTACCGGATCCTGCCCCACCCGCGTAGTAGTTGATCTGGACCCCTCGGCCCAGATTCGCCTGCTGTGCCCGACCGAACGCCTGCGCCCTGACACCGAAAAAGGGCGGCTGGGAAGCCGACTCGGTCATGGCGCCGACGGCGAGCCGAACGTGTTGGTCTGCACCCCCTGCCCCAGATTCGCCTGCTGGGCGTGGTCGGAGGCGTGGGCGTTGACCTGCACCGCCCCTGCCACGGCAGGACCGGCATGCTCGGCCATGAACGCCACCAGCTCCCGCAACGGGCCCTCCGCCTCAGGGGCGTCCTCCAGCAGGTCCGCAAACCGGGTCCGCCACGCCTCCCCCTGCCGACGGCGCACCTCTTCGGCCTGCCCCTCCGGGGCCTGGACCACTTCCCGGCGGGCCCGCTCCAACCGAGCCTCCTGACGCTCCTCGTCCTGGGCATCCCCCCGGCCCAGCAACCGCGCCGCCCGCGTGCGGACCTGCTGCCACCCGTCGGTGACCATCGCCGAGACCAACCCGGACCCCGCCGCCCCCGCCAGCGCGGCCAACGCCTCATTCAACATCCCGAGACCCCCTAACACGGAACGCAATGCCAGACTATTGCCCGAAAACGGGACCGGTAACGAAGCGAAACCACACACTTCCAACAACCGCCTATAAGGGCGATCAAAAACAGCCAAAAACGCGTCGTCCGATACTCATCACGGCTGATCGGGACGCTGGGACGCCAGCCGGAACTGGCCGTACGCTCGCTGCACCGCCGCACAGGCCAGCGCGCATGTACACGCGAACGGCGCGACCATGCACTCCGGAGCACGGCAGTCTAAAGGCCGCAAGCCACGAACAACCACGCTGGGGCAAACAACCCAGCGTCCCCCCCATCACCACGACCGGAGCCCTGACCGATACAGCGGTAGCGGGCTACACCGCCAACTAGGCCACCAAAGCCGCGCCAGAACCTTTGACCGGGCGCATGCGCGCCGCCGATGCCCCGCCACCCTCCCCATCTCCGCGCATGCCCGGCACCTGATCACCGCACGCCTGCATCCGGGCCACATAGCCGAGATGGCCGAACTCCGGCTCACCGAGTGGGCGCACATGCTCGGCTTCCGCAGCCACTTCTCCGCCAGTCCAGCCGCTACTCGCCCTTCTCGGCACACTCCGGCAAGCGCGCATCGCCCACAACCGGTACCAACACGACATCACCACCGGGCGCCTGCCGCTGACCGACGACGACAAGGTCCTCGTCGCACACCTCGGTCAGGACCTCCCCCGGCGAGAGACCGCTGCCCTGACCGGCACACCGCCGCCCCCCGCTCGCCCCGTTCACCCACAACGTGAGGAGACCTGAGCGCCCGAACTGGTCCCGACCGTTGACGAACGCCGTTTCAACCAGCTGCGCACCGTCAAGATCGGCTGCCGTCGCCTCGTTCCCGTCGCTTCTCTCACCGACTACCTCGCCGAAGAGGCCGGCGCCTGATGCCCAGGAACGCACTCGCCGGCCCTGAGGGGCCAGACGAGCAGGGAAGCCGCAGCAAGCGCAAACAGCGGGGCCGCGGCCGGGACAACAGCGAAGGGCCGAGCATTCGTCCCTGAGCGGAACTGCCGGAACGCCTGGAGGACGCTTCGGGGCGCGTTCGGCAACGCCGTCCGCGAACGCACCATGGCGGCCCGGCCGCGCTTCTCCAAGCCTCGAAAACGGCGTGTGAAGCCCCGGAGCACGCGGGGAGACCCAACGGTCCCGACCTCGGCTCATGATCGGCGAGAGACCGCTGTACGCCCGCGTACGTGCTCATCCTGACCCTCGGGCTGCGTCGCGGCCAGGTGCCGGGCCTGCGGTGGGCCGATGTGGACCTGGAAGCGGAAGAGGTCCGCACCGGTCGGCGGCTCCAGCGGATCAACGGCCGGCTCCAGAGGGAGACCAAGACGGAAGCCTCGGACGCGGCGCTTCCCCTCGTGGACATCGGCACCACGGCGCCATGGGAGCGCCGGAGGGATCAGGAGGCGGCACGCGAGAACGCCCCGAGTGGGCGCGGTCCGACCTCACGCGTACGGGGCGCCCCATCGAACCGCGGAACTCCAACCCCGGCTTCGCGGCGGCATGCGACCAGGCGGGCGTGCGCCGGGTTCACCGGCAAGACCTGCGCCCGCTCTGTGTGGCCCTGGACGTTCATCCGCGCCTGGTGATGCGGATCCTCCGGCACAGCCAGATCGCCGTCACCGCGGACATACTTCGCTGCTGTACGAAGACCAAAAGGCCGGCCCCGACGGGGACCGGCCTTTGACCTGGGTGGAGCTGAGGGGATTTGAACCCCTGACCCCCTCGATGCGAACGAGGTGCGCTACCGGACTGCGCTACAGCCCCAAGGACGCGTTAAGGCTAGCAAACTTCCGGGGGTGTTCGCGCATCGGGAGGCGGCGCGTCACTCGCCGACGACGCGGCGGTCGTCGGCGTACTGGTCGAAGACCTCGTCCTGGGGGCGGGTGTCCAGCTCGATGACGTCGGCGTTCCGCTGGGCGGCGGCGCGTTCGGCGACACGCGCGGCGCGTTCGGCGCGGGCCCGGGCAGCGGCGGCCGCGGCGGCGCGTTCGCGGCGGCGGGCCATGTCGATGCGGACGGCGACGCGGAGCAGGGCGATATGCGCCGCGAACAGGACGACGGCGGGCACGACGGTCCACCAGGGCGCCAGGCCGGTGGCGGCGACGACGGTCGTCGCCAGGACGAGGACCGTCAAGCCGAACGTGCGGCGGCGGCGCCGGGCGATGACGGCGGCACGGCCGCGGCCACGGCGACGGCGCGGGGCGGGTGGAGGGGCCTCCTCTTCCTCCTCGACGGGGGTCTCCTCCGTGATCTCGTCTGTTCTCTTAGGACGTGAGGTATCGCGCCGCAGCCACATGGGGACCAGGACGACCGCCCACACCGCGACGATGGCCAGGTAGAGTACTGCGCTGCTCACCGGCTCACCACCGGAGCCCGGCGAAGAGGCCGCAAGGCACGCCGGACCCGCGCGCCGTCTTTCGGCGCGCGCACGTGCATTGGGAGCAGGGCCACGCCCCGCACGGTACGAGCCGGTGTCAGACGTTGACGAGCATAAGGGGCGGTGTGTCGCGAGATCGATCCCGCGGTTACTCTTCGTTTGCCGAGTCTTCTCCAACGCAGGATTCCTACGGGGCGGGCGCGGACGATTGTCGGCGCGCCGCCAAGGGTCACGGCGACGAAGAGGACCGGGGAAATTCCTGGCGGAGCGTGGCCAGCCAGCGGCTGCGCAGGCCGCCCGGCACGTCCTCCACGGTCAGCGCGTAGCAGATGTGGTCGCGCCAGGCTCCGTCGATGTGCAGATGGCGGCGCCGAATTCCCTCTTCGCGAAATCCGAGTTTTTCCACCACGCGGCGGCTGGCGGTGTTCTCCGGGCGGATATTCGCCTCCAGCCGGTGCAAACCGACGGTGAAGAAACAGTGGTCGACGGCCAGTGCGACGGCGGTGGGAATCACGCCGCGGCCGGCCACCTGCCGGTCGATCCAGTAGCCGATCTGCGCCGAGCGCGCCGAGCCCCACACGATCGCGCCGATGGTGAGCTGGCCGGCGAAGCGGCCCTCGTAGGTGACCACCCAGGGCAGGGCCAGCCCCTGCCGGGCCTCGCGGCGCATCGTGTGGACCATGCTGAGGTAGGGGCCGAGGCCGCTGCGGAACAGCGGCGTCTCGGGGTTGGTGGGCTCCCAGGGACGCAGCCAGTCGGCGTTGCGGACCCGCAGTTCCCGCCAGGTCGCGGCGTCGCGGTGCCGGAGGGGGCGCAGCCCGACCGGGCCTTCGGACAAGGTGGCCGGCCATCCCCGCATTCGTTCCACGGCTCCATGATTCCCCTGTGGCGGGCTCGGACGCCATCAATTGTCGCCCACAATCCGCCGTGCGGCCCGCGCGCGCCGTCACGGACCGGCGCCCCGCCCGGGGGCGCGGCGGCGGCGTCCCAGCAGGCGCCTGAGCGCCGCGCAGGGCCGCGATCACCGCCTCGGACGGGTCCGAGTGCACCGGGCAGTGCGATCGTCCGGAGGTGGCCGCGTCCGGACCGCGGGAGGCCGCGGAACCCGGCCGGCTCCGGCCCGCGTCCGGCGCAGGCGCGGTGCCGCCTCCCCGGGCCGGCGGGGGCGCCGCCGCCTCGCCGGTCAGTCGGCCGGGCGCGGGTGGTCGCCGCCGCCGATCTGGTCGACGGCATGCGCGAGCACCGGCCCCAGCACCGCCATGCCGTCGCGGACGCCGCCGGTCGAGCCGGGCAGGTTGACGATGAGGGTGCGGCCGGCGACGCCCGCCAGGCCGCGCGACAGGACCGCCGCGGGCACCCGGTCGCGGTTGGCCAGCCGGATCGCGTCCGCGATGCCGGGGATCTCGCGTTCGATGACGCGCCTGGTCATCTCCGGGGTCTGGTCGGTGGGCGTCAGCCCGGTTCCGCCCGTGGTCACGACCACGTCGTAGCCTTCGGCCACCGCGTTGGCCAGCACCTCGGCGACGGGTTCGCCGTCGGGGACGACGACGGGTCCGTGCACCTGGCAGCCGAGGTCCTCCAGCAGTTCCACCAGCACGGGACCGGACTTGTCGGCGTACACGCCCGCCGCCGCCCGGTTAGAAACCGTGACCGCCATGGCCCGGATCATTCCTGCTCCCCCTCAACGCCGTCGTGTCGCATGGCCCGGCGCCCATCATGCCCGCCGCGCGCGGGCCGCGACGGGCGGCGGCACCGGTCAGCGGTGCCAGTGGCCGGTCTTGCCGCCGGTCTTCTCCTCGACCCGCACGTCCGTGATGACCGCGGCCGGGTCGAGGGCCTTGACCATGTCGATGAGGGACAGCGCGGCGACCGTGACGGACGTCAGCGCCTCCATCTCGACGCCGGTGCGGTCGGCGGTGCGGACGGTCGCGGCGATGGCGACCCCGTCGTCGCGGACGTCCAGGGTGACCTCGACGCCGTGCAGGGCGATGGGGTGGCACAGCGGCACCAGGTCGGGGGTGCGCTTGGCGGCCATGATGCCGGCGATGCGGGCCACCGCGAGGGCGTCCCCCTTGGGCACGTCCCCGGTGCGCAACGCCTCGACGCACGCCTGCGACAACCGGACGAACCCCGTGGCGACGGCCGAACGGGCCGTCACGTTCTTCTGCGAGACGTCCACCATCCGGGCGGCGCCGGTGTCGTCCAGATGGCTGAACTCCGAACCTGTGCTCATGACGGCAACCTCATGACCTCGACCTGCGATCCGGCGGGCAGCCTGTCGGCGTCCTCCGGCACGACGATCAGGCCGTCGGCCGACGCCAGGGAGGCCATCTGGTGGGAGCCCTGCGCTTTGACCGGCGCCACGGACGGCGGTTCGCCCCCCGACTGGTGCAGCTTCGCCCGCAGGAACTGGCGTATCCCCGCCGGGGAGGTGACGTCCTCGGTGAGCACCGCCCGCACCACGGGGAGCGGGTCGGGGGGCAGTCCCTGCATGACGCGCAGGGCGGGCCGTACGAACACCTGGAACGACACGTAGGCGCTGACGGGGTTGCCCGGAAGGGTGAACACGGGCGTGCCCTTGAGGAGCCCGAACCCCTGGGGCTTGCCGGGGCGCATCGCGACCTTGTGGAAGCCGACCGTGCCCGTCCCCGCCAGTACCTCCTTGACCACGTCGCGCGCGCCCATCGACACGCCGCCGGAGGTGACGATCGCGTCGGCGCGGGTCAGCTGGTCCTCCAGGGCGTCCAAAACCTTCTGGGGCTCGTCCCCCACGGTGGCCTGCCGGTAACCGACTCCTCCGGCCTCGGCCACCGCGAGGGTGAGCATGAAGCTGTTGGAGTCCCAGATCTCCCCGGGGGCGAGCTGTTCGCCGGGCTCGCGCAGTTCGGTGCCGGTGGACAGCACCACGACGCGCGGCCTCGGCCGTACGGTGACGCGCGAGCGGCCCACGGCGGCGATCATGCCGATCTGCGCGGCGCCCAGGCGGGTGCCCGGCTCGACCACGACCTGGCCCGCCGCGACGTCCTCACCGGCCCTCCTGATGGAGTGGCCGGGGGGCGCGGGCCGGGTGATGCGCACCGAGGCGGTGCCGCCGTCGGTCCACTCCACCGGGACGACCGCGTCGGCCCCCGCGGGGATGGGCGCGCCGGTCATGATGCGCGCCGTCAGCCCCGGGCGTATGGCCGACACACCCGGGTCCCCTGCGGCGATGTCGCCGACGACCGGGAGCACCACCGGATCGGTCTCCGACGCCCCCGCGACGTCGGCCGCCACCACCGCGTACCCGTCCATGGCGGAGTTGTCGAACGGGGGCAGCGGCACGGGCGCAGGCACCGGCTCGGCCAGCACGGTGCCGTGCGCCTCCAGCAGTGCCAGGTCCAGCGGCGGAAGCTCCCGGACGGCGCCCAGGATCTCCGCCAGATGCTCGTCGACGGTTCTCATGCCCACGGTCCCCCAGTGTGGCGCGTGGACACGGCTGCTACGAGCCCTCCACGCCGTCGGCCGCGTCGTGCCGCTTGACGAACTCGCGCAGCCACGGGATGAACTCGGGTGCCAGGTCGGGACGCTCGGAGGCGAACTGCACCACGGTGCGCAGGTATTCGAGCTTGTTGCCGGTGTCGTAGCGGCGGCCGCGGAACTTCACCCCGTACACGGTGCCGCCCTGCTCCAGGGGCATCTCGGCGAGGGTGCGCAGCGCGTCGGTGAGCTGGATCTCGCCGCCGCGCCCGGGCGGGGTCTTCTCCAGCACGTCGAACACGGCCGGGTCGCACACGTACCGGCCGATGATGATCCAGTTGCTGGGCGCCTCGTCCGCGGCGGGCTTCTCCACCAGGTCGGTGATGCGCACCACGTCGTCCTCGTCGGTGCCCTCGATGGCGGCGCAGCCGTAGGCCGAGACCTGGTCCGGCGGCACCTCCATCAGCGCCACGACGCTGCCGCCGCGCTGCCGGCGCACCTCGATCATGCGGCTGAGCAGCCGGTCCCGGGAGTCGATCATGTCGTCGCCGAGCAGCACGGCGAACGGCTCGTCGCCCACGTGCTGGCGGGCGCAGAGCACCGCGTGCCCGAGGCCGCGCGGCTCGCCCTGCCGGACGTAGTGCATGGTCGCCAGATCGCTGGACTCGCGGACGGCCGCCAGCCGCTCCTCGTCGCCCTTGGCGCGCAGCGCCTCCTCCAGCTCGTAGGCGCGGTCGAAGTGGTCCTCGATCGACCGTTTGCTGCGCCCTGTGATCATCAGCACATCGGTGAGGCCGGCGTCGACGGCCTCCTCGACGACGTACTGGATCGCGGGCTTGTCGACAACCGGGAGCATCTCCTTGGGGGTCGCCTTGGTGGCAGGCAAGAATCGGGTACCGAGGCCCGCCGCCGGGACCACCGCCTTCTGCACAGGTACGAAGTCGGCCATAGAGAGACCCTAGTCATCCACGAGGACCACAGCGTGCACCAGACCGACGCCAAACTCTCGCGCCGCGCCGAACTGCTGGCCAGGCGCACGGCCATGGATCCGGGCGCGCGCGCCGCCGCTGCCCGTTCGCTGCGGGACACCCTGCTGTCCACCCCCGAGGTGGAGATGGCGGGGACCATCGCGGCGTACGTGTCGATCGGCGCCGAGCCCGACACGCAGGGGCTGCTGTTCGCCTTGTGGAAGCGGGGCGCGTACGTGCTGCTGCCCCGTCTCCTGCCGGACTCCGACCTGGACTGGGCCTCCTACGAGGGGCCCGACTCGCTCGCCCCGGGGCCGCGCGGGCTGCTGGAGCCCACCGAGCCGTCCCGTGGGCCGGACGCCGTGGCGAGCGCGGATGTGGTGCTCGTCCCGGCGGTCGCCGTGGACCGCACGGGGATGCGGCTGGGCCGGGGCGGCGGTTCGTATGACCGTGCTCTGGCGCGGGTGGGCCCCGCCATCCTCACCGTGGCGCTGCTGTACGAGGGGGAGCTGGTCGACACCCTGCCCGCCGAACCGCACGACCAGCGGGTGCGCGCCGCCGTGACGCCGTCCGAGGGCCTTGTCCGCTTCTCGCGCTAGCGGTCGCCGTGGGGGTGGGCGCGTCGCGGTGTACGGGGCGGGGCCGACCCGGGGTGGGTGCGGGCGGAAGATCCACCGTGCGTAAAGTTTTGATCGTCCGGCCCGCCCGTACGCTGCCCGCCGCCCAGCGGGCGTGCGCCAAGGCAAGGGAGGTCTTCAATGACGAAGCCGTGGCGGATCCTCGTCCTGGCGCCGCTGGACCCGTCCCTGATCCGCGGCATTCTCGAACCGGTGGCGGGCGACGCGGCCGAACTCGTCTTCCCGGCGGAGCGGGAACGCGGCGCGCTCCTGGACGCCCTGGCCGACGCGGAGCTGGTGCTGGCCGACTTCAGCGGACGCCTGGCGCTGGACGCCGAGGCCGTGGCGGCGGCGCCGCGGCTGGCGTTCGTGCAGATGCCCGCAGTGGGCACCGACAGCCTCGACCTGGACGCGCTCACCGCCGCGGGTGTGCCCGTGGCCAACGCGGCGGGGGCCAACGCCCGTTCGGTGGCCGAATGGGCGGTCGGCGCCGCGTTCGCGCTCTGCCGCCACCTCGCGTGGTGCGACCGGCGCGTCCGCGAGGGAGGATGGCCGCAGCTGGAGATGCTGGGGCGGGGCGCCCGGGAGCTGCGGGCCCAGCGCGTCGGGATCCTGGGGTACGGGGCGATCGGCTCCGAGACCGCCCGGCTGTTCCAGGCGCTGGGGTGCGCGGTGTCGTACTGGTCGCGCCGGCGGCGCCCCGACGCCACGGCCACCTACCGTGAGCTGGACGACCTGCTCGCCAACTCGGACATCCTCGTGGTGACGCTGCCGCTCACGGACGAGACGCGCGGCCTGCTGGGCCCCGACCGCCTCGCCCTCCTCCCCCAGGGGGCCATGCTGGTCAACGCGGCGCGCGGCGGCATCGCCCCCGACGAGGCGGTGCTGGCGGCGCTGGAGTCCGGGCGGCTGAGCGCCGCCGCGCTGGACGTGTTCGACGAGGAGCCGCCGCCCGCCGACAGCCCCCTGCGCAGGCACGAGAACGTGCTGCTGTCCCCGCACGCGGCCGGTACGACGCTGGACGCGCAGCTGACCATCACGTCGGTGGTGCAGGAGAACCTCGCCGCCGTCCTGGCGGGGCGGCCCGTGGCCAACGTCGTGAACGCGGTGGAGCCGCTGGTCCGGCGGCGCTGACGCGCCCGGCGGACGCCGCGAGTGACGGCGTCGTTCACGTCCCGGGCCGAATCGCCCCAAGAGCCGGTTAAGCGGCGGCCCCCAGGGCAGTACACAGGCCGGTTGGGGCACGTCCCGCCCCCCGCTTCTGGGCCGCCCCCAAACCGAATGTGTGTGTGAAGCACATAAATCGGTAGGATCGCGAACGATTTTTTCTTCGCGGCCCCGCAGGGGAGGGATGTGCGGCTCGAACTCTGGCTACTCTTCGGCTCGACACTCGTACTCATCGCAATCCTAGCGGTCCGGCTGTCCCACCGGGCGGGACTTCCGACCCTTCTGGCGTACATGGGCATCGGCCTGTTCCTCGGCGAGGCCGGGCCCATCGGCCTGCGCTTCGACAACACCGAACTGGCGGAGGTGCTGGGGCTGGCCGCGCTCGTCCTGATCCTCGCCGAGGGCGGCATCACCACCAACTGGCGCAACGTACGGCCGTCCGTACCCGCGGCACTGGCCGTCTCCACGCTCGGCACCCTCATCAGCGTGGTCATCGTGGCGGTCGCCGTGCACTGGCTCCTCGACATGGACTGGCGCCTGGCGTTCCTGCTGGGGGCCGTACTGGGCCCTACGGACGCGGCCGCGGTCTTCTCCGTGCTGCGCCGCCTGCCGCTACCGTCCCGGCTCGTCGGGCTCCTTGAGGCCGAGTCGGGATTCAACGACGCCCCCGTCGTCATCGTCGTCGTCTGGCTCAGCACCCACTCCGGCATGCCCAACGTGGCGGAACTGGCCGGCATCATGATCTACGAGCTGGCCGCAGGCGGCGCCCTGGGCTTCCTCATCGGCTGGCTGGGCGCGTACGCGCTTCGCCGGATCGCCCTGCCCGCCTCCGGCCTCTACCCCATCGCCGTGCTGTCGTTGGCGATCGGTTCGTACGGGGCTGCGGTCCTCCTGCACGCCAGCGGATTCATGGCCGTATACGTCAGCGCGTTGGTGCTGGGCAACGCGCGCCTTCCGCACCGTCCCGCCACCCGGGGGTTCGCCGAGGGCATCGCCTGGCTCGCCCAGATCGGCCTGTTCGTGATGCTGGGGCTGCTGGCCTCCCCCGAGGACCTGCCTGCGCAGATCGCCCCCGCGCTCGTGGCCGGATTCGTGCTGCTGCTGGTGGCCCGCCCCGTGTCGGTGCTGCTGTCCACGGCGGGGTTCGGACTGTCGCTGGGCGAGAAGGCGTTCGCCTCCTGGGCGGGGCTGCGCGGCGCCGTGCCGATCGTGCTGGCGACCATCCCGATGGTGGAGGACGTTCGGGGCGCCGATCGGCTCTTCTCCATCGTCTTCACCATCGTCGTGGTGTTCACCCTGCTGCAGGGGCCGACGCTGCCGCTGGCGGCCCGCCTGTGCCGGCTGAAGGGCGACCAGGAGGCCCGCGAACTGGACGTCGAGGCCGCCCCGCTGGAGGAGCTGCACGCCGACCTGCTGGAGGTCCGGGTGCCCCGCGACTCGCTGCTGAACGGTGTGGAGATCTTCGAGCTGCGGCTGCCGCAGGGCGCCTCGATCACGCTGATCGTGCGGGACGGGACCAGTTTCGTCCCCGGGCCGACGACGGCGTTGCAGGCGGGCGACCGGATGCTGGTGGTCACGACCGCGGCCGTGCGGGAGGCCACGGAACGGCGCCTGCGGGCCGTCAGCCGCCGCGGCAAGCTGGCGGGCTGGTTCGGCGAGACCGGGACGTAGCCGGCGGCCCCCCGTCACCGTGGGCGCGACCTGCGGGAACAGGCCGCGCGCAAATCAGGTTCTACGCATGGGTACCATTAGCAGTCGTTCTAGGTGAGTGCCAGCCCGCCTGACCGGGCTGAGTCAGCGAGGAGGAACCGTGCCGACGTATCAGTACGTTTGCACCGAGTGCGGCGAGCCTCTGGAGGTCGTGCAGAAGTTCAGCGACGCCGCGCTGACGGACTGCCCGGCATGCAACGGCAGGCTTCGCAAGGTCTTCTCCGCCGCGGGCATCATCTTCAAGGGCTCCGGCTTCTACCGGACCGACAGCCGCAGCTCCAGCTCGTCCTCGACCCGCGGCACCTCCAACGGCTCCAAGAGCTCCTCCTCCAGCACGTCCGAGTCGTCGAGCTCGAACGGCTCGTCCTCGTCGTCGGATTCCTCGTCGAGCTCGTCCTCCTCGTCGTCGAGCAAGGTCGCCTGACCGGTACGCCGACGTTCCCGATCCGAAGGATCATGGCCGGTTCCCAGGAGCCGCACCCGCCGTCCATGGTCCTTCGGACTTCTTCCCCTCCCTTTTCGCCTTCTCCCGACGCCCCGGCGCATCCTTCGGCCCGTGACCGGTAGCGGCCGTCGCCGGGCTCGTCGTCTGCCCGTCCCCGAAGCGCGCATCATGTTCACGACACCTCGTGCGCGGGACGGAAACCGCCTCCTCCGGCAGGCGTAGCCGCGTTGAGCCGCCCCCATGTGCCGCGGCGCCTCCCCCATGGAGCCGCCCCCTCGTCCTGCCGCGCTGGTCACACTGGTTGAACGGCATGGGCGCCATGCAGGCCGTTCCTCTTCTTCTGCGCAGCGCCGCCGTCCCCTACGCCTCGCGCAGTAGGACGGGGCGGAGGCGTGCTTCTTCTGAGGTAGCGCCACTCCCGTCCAGCGCGGGACGACCGCCGCCGCGTCGACGGCGGACGATGGTCAGGCCCAGAGCGGAGGGGCGCTCAGCCCCCAGGGCATCCACCCGCTCCGGAAAGTCGCGATAGTACTTGATGCCCCTCTGATATCGAGACATTCTGACGGCATTTAGACGCGACATATCTCGATTCGGGAGAAGTCATGAGCGCACCCTCTGACGCTCCACCCGAAACCGGCGGCCCCGGTCGCCGCGTCGCGGGGTTCATCGCCGGCCGGCGCACCAAGTGGGTCGTGCTGGCCGTCTGGGTCGTGCTGCTGGCCGCCCTCGGCCCGCTCGCCGCCCGGCTCGGCGACGTCGAAAACAACGCCGCCGCCGCCTGGCTGCCCGGCAGCGCGGAGTCCACGCAGGTCGTCGAGCTGCAGGAGCGGTTCCGCGACGACCAGGCGATGCTCGCCGTGATCGTCTACGAGCGGCCGTCCGGCATCACCGCCGCCGACCAGGCCAAGGCCCGGTCCGACGCCGCGGCACTGGCCGCCCTGCCGGGCGCGCACCAACCGCAGGGGCCGTTCCTCAGCCGGGACGGCAAGGCCCTGCAGACCCTCGTCCCGCTCACCAACGTCCTGCAGAACATCGACAACGCCCGCGACCTGGTCCAGCGCGGCCCGCCCGGGCTGACGACGCACGTCACCGGCCCGGCGGCCCGCGACACCGACATGGTCAAGGTCTTCGACACCATCGACGGCTTCCTGCTCATGGCCGCCGGGCTCGTCGTGATCGTCCTGCTGCTGTTCATCTACCGCAGCCCGCTGCTGTGGCTCGTCCCGGTGCTCAGCGCCCTGGTCGCGCTCGGCCTGGCCCAGTCGGCGGTGTACCTGTCGGCCCGGTACGCCGACCTGACCGTCAACGGGCAGAGCGCCGGCATCCTCACCGTCCTGGTGTTCGGCGTGGCCACCGACTACGCGCTGCTGCTGGTCGCCCGCTACCGCGAGGAGCTGCACCGGCACGCCGACCGGCACGAGGCCATGGCGTTCGCGCTGCGCCGCGCCGCCCCCGCCATCATCGCCTCCGCCGCGACCGTCGCCGTCGGCCTGCTGTGCCTGCTGGTCGCGGAGATGAACTCCACCGCGGGTCTCGGCCCGGTCGCCGCCGCCGGCGTGATCACCGCACTGGCCTCCATGACCACCCTGCTGCCCGCCCTGCTGGTGATCTGCGGACGGTGGCTGTTCTGGCCCCTGGTGCCCCGCTACGACGCCAAGTACCTGGCACCCGCGGCGTACGAGGCCGAGCACGGCATCTGGAGCCGCGTGGCCGGGCTGGTCGGCCGCCGCTCCCGGGTGATCTGGGCCGTCACATCGGTCGGCCTGGTCGCGCTGCTCTTCGGGCTGGGCTCGCTGCGGACGCAGGGGCTGTCGAACGCCGGCCAGTTCGTCGACAAGCCCGACTCGGTGGCCGGGGCGGAGGCCGTCGCCCGGCACTTCCCGGTGGTCTCGGGCTCGCCCGCCGTCATCATCGCCAAGGCCTCCGCGTCCCAGCAGGTCGCCGCCGCCGTCTCCGGCACGCCAGGGGTGGCCGAGCTGAGCCGTCCGGTCACCGCCGCAGGACTGGTGCGGTACGAGGCGACACTGCGCGACCCCGCCGACAGCAAGGCCGCCCAGCGCACCGTCGACCGCCTGCGCGACGCGGTGCACGCGGTGCCCGGCGCCGATGCCAAGGTCGGCGGTGAGACCGCCATCTCCCTCGACACCAACCGCGCCGCCGCCCGCGACAACCTGGTCATCATCCCGGTCGTCCTGGCGGTGATCCTGCTCATCCTGGTCGCGCTGCTGCGGTCTCTGGTCGCGCCCCTGCTGATGATGGCCACCGTGGTGCTGTCGTTCCTGGCCTCCCTGGGCGTCAGCGCACTGGCCTTCCGGCACGCGTTCGGCTTCGAGGGGTCCGACGCCGTGTTCCCCCTGCTGGCGTTCATCTTCCTGGTGGCGCTGGGCGTGGACTACAACATCTTCCTGATGCACCGGGTCCGGGAGGAGTCGCAGGCCCTCGGCACGCGCCGCGGGGTGCTGCGCGGCCTCACCGTCACCGGCGGCGTCATCACCTCGGCCGGGCTGGTGCTGGCGGCCACGTTCGCCGCCCTGCTGACCGTGCCGCTGGTCGGCATGGTCGAGATGGGCTTCGTCGTCGCCTTCGGTGTGCTGCTCGACACGCTGATCGTCCGGTCGCTCCTCCTGCCCGCCCTGTCGTACGACCTCGGCCGCCGCATCTGGCTCCCGGGCGCGCTGGGACGGCGCCGCCCGTCCGCCGAGCCGGACCCGTCCAAGGCCCTGACCCGGGTGAACTGACCCTCACCACCGAAGGGGCCCGGCGCGTCCGGGCCCCTTCGCATTCGGCGCGCCGAGCCCGTCCCGAAGATCGTTCGGCCGGTTATCCACAATCGGCGGCGGGACTCCCGACCGGATGCCGCCGATGGCTAGTGTCGGCGCCATGTCCACTGTTTCGCAGTCCTCCCCCTCCGCCCCCGCCGCCGAGATCGGCGTCATCGGCGGCTCCGGCTTCTACTCCTTCCTCGACGACGTCGAGGAGGTCGCCGTCGACACCCCCTACGGGCCGCCCAGCGACCGCATCGCCCTCGGGGTGCTGGGCGGCCGCCGGGTCGCCTTCATCCCCCGGCACGGCCGCGACCACCGCTTCCCGCCGCACCGCATCCCCTACCGGGCCAACATGTGGGCGCTGCGCTCCCTCGGCGTCCGCCAGGTGGTCGCCCCCAGCGCGGTCGGCTCGCTGGTCCCCGAGCACGGCCCCGGCACGCTCGTCGTCCCCGACCAGCTCGTCGACCGCACGTCCGGGCGGGCGCAGACGTACTACGACGAGGGCGCCGCCATCCACCTGTCGTTCGCCGACCCGTACTGCCCGGCGGGCCGCCGCGCCGCCGTGGCGTCCGCCCGCGACGCCGGCTGGGAGCCGGTCGACGGCGGCACCCTCGTCGTCATCGAGGGCCCGCGGTTCTCCACCCGCGCCGAGTCGCGGTGGTACGCGGCGCAGGGCTGGACGCTGGTGGGCATGACCGGCCACCCCGAGGCCGTCCTGGCCCGCGAGCTGGCGCTGTGCTACACGCCGCTGTGCCTGGTCACCGACCTGGACGCCGGCATCGAGGAGGGCGAGGGCGTGACGATGGAGGAGGTCCTGCGCGTCTTCGCCGCCAACATCGACAGGCTGCGCGTCCTGGTCGCCGAGGTGGTCCAGTCCCTGCCCGCGACCCGCGACTGCTTCTGCCCGAACGTCCTGGACGGCATGAAGCTGCCCCTGGAGCTGCCGTGAGGCCGCCGCCTCTGCGGCGGCTCCTGGCGGCGCTGTCGGCCGCGCTCGCCACCGGCCTGGCCGTGCCGGCCCTGCGCCCGTCCCCCGCCGCCACCGTCCAGGTGCTGGCCGCCGCCCGCGACCTGCCCTCCGGCACCATCCTGGGCCCGCGCGACGTGCGCCCGCTGGCGCTGCCGCCCGACGCGGTCCCCGCCGGGGCGTTACGCGAGAACGCCGTCGGCCGCACCCTCGCGGGCCCCATGCGCCGCGGCGAGCCGCTCACCGACGCCCGCCTGCTGACCGGCGGTCTCCTGCGCGGCTACGGAGCCGGAACGGTCGCCACCCCCATCCGCATCGCGGACGCGGGGGTGGCCCGCCTCCTGCGCCCCGGCGACCGGATAGACGTGCTGGCCACGCCGTCCCCCGGCGCCCCGTTCTCCCGCACGGTGGTCTCCTCGGCCCCGGTGGTGGCGGTACCCAGGCTCCGCTCCGACCAGGGAGCCCTGATCGTGCTGGCCACAGACCGCACCCAAGCCGCAGCGCTGGCGGCGGCCGGGTCCTCCCTCTCCGTGACGATCTCCGGCGCTCCGGCCGGCCCACCGCAGAACGACGGCCCCCGATGAACCGACCAGCCCCCCTATACCGGCGGACCCGGGAGTTGATATTCTCCGACCGTAACTAGATAACTACGGAACGTCACAAGAGGGGCCATCATGAGCGGCTTCAAGAAGTTCCTGCTGCGCGGCAACCTCATCGAACTGGCGGTCGCGGTCGTCGTCGGCGCCGCGTTCAGCGCCCTGGTGACCGCCTTCGTGAACGCCTTCATCGGGCCGCTCATCGCCCTGCTCGGCGGCCAGCCCAACTTCAACAGCCTGGCCTTCACGATCAGCGGCACCAGGTTCCCCTACGGGGTCTTCATCACCGCCGTCATCTCCTTCCTGATCATCGCCGCGGTCGTGTACTTCCTGGTCGTCCTGCCCACCACCAAACTCCTGGAGCGCCTGAACAGGGCCGAGAAGGCCGGCGAGCAGCAGTGCCCGCACTGCCTCAGCGACATCCCCCTGATGGCCACCCGCTGCAGGTTCTGCACCACCGAACTGACCCCCGCCTGACCCAGCGCGTCACCGGCCCCCCGACAAGCAGTCCGCACAGACCACCAAGCCGCTCACAACCCAACGCCGACCGCTTCCGAGCCGCCCACTCACCACCGCGCGACCTAACACACCACACGCCCTACCAGAAGCACGACCAGACCCCACACCACGCCACCAAACACACCCAACCGGCCAACGCGCCGACCAACGACACTTCGAAACACCGAACCGCCGCAGACAACACGCCATCCCGCCGCACAGGGACGAGCCCAACACCCCGACCACGCAAACCCGACACCACAAACCAACGCACACACACCTTCACACCCCCAAAAGAACACCTCCCCCCAAGCACACCCCCGCGCCCCCACCACCCCGCGCCACAGAGCGGCCCAGTCAACTGAAGCCAACACCCGCGAGCCCCCGAACCAGCCACCCCCACCCCACAGCTGCGCACGGCACTACGCGCGGAAGACGCACTACACGCGCACACCACCCAAGAGGACACCACCGCACCCCTCCAAACCCGGCCCCAAACTGAGCCACTGCGGCCCGAACGGCGCATCGCGCGCACCCGCGTCCGCCGCCGCCTCGGCCCTGCCCGCATCGCCGCCCGCCTGGGCCCGGCTCCCTCCACGGTGCACCGCGTTCTGACCCGCTACGGCTGCCAGCCCCGGGCGCATCGCATCGGCCCGGTCCGCCCGCACCACCCGCACCGGCATCGCATCTGATGCGGCACGGCGTGGCGCGCCTGGCGGCATGCAATCGGGCCACGGGCGAACCCATCCGCCGCTACCAGCACCAACGCCCCGGCGACCTGGTCCACATCGACGTCAAAAGCTCGGCCGCATCCCCGACGGCGGCCAACGCGTCCACGGCCGGGCAGTGGGCAACCGCAACCGCCGGCGCACCGCGACCCCGGATCGGCGCGGCGGCAAGCCCCTGCTGGGCCACGGGTACCTGCACACCGCCATCGACGACCACTCCCGCCCGGCCCTGCACCGAGATCCTGCCGGATGAGACCAAACAATCGGCCACCGCGTTCCGGACGCGTGCGCAGGCCTTCTCCGCCGCCGGAATCACCGTGCGCCGCGTCCTGACCGACAACGGCTCATGCCACCGCTCGCGACTGCGGCGCGACACCCTGGCCGCAGCCCGCATCGCCCACGGGCGCCCCGTTCCGGCCCCAGCGCAACGGCAAAGTCGAGCGCTACCACCGCACCCTGCTGGACGAATGGGCCTACGCCCGCCCCCACGCCTTCGAGACCGAACGCCGCGCCGCGCTCGCGCCCTGGCTGCACATGTACCAACCACCACCGCGGCCACACCGCACTCGGCGGCCTCCCACCCGCCGGCCGCGGCACCAACCTGTCAGGACAGAACAACCAGCCAGCGACGGCGAGGGCCCCGTCCGACGGATCTTGGCAGCTGGGTCGTCCGTCGCCTGGCGGCTCCGTGGCGCCGCCATGTGCGAGTGGGCCGGAGCGGCGGCCGCCCCCGTCTCCGCTGCGGCCATCCCGCCGACGCCGCAACGTCATCGACCGGCTCGAGTGACGACGCGGTGACGCCGCCCGTCATACCGAGCGTCAACTGGCAGACCGGGATCACCGCACTGCTGCGGATCCACCATGATTCACCGGACGCGCCTTGGGGGCCGGGTCGGCCGCCCGGCGTACCGGTTTGGCCGGTCAGGCCGTTCCAACGGCATCGGGGCTGCTCAGCCGTCGCCTTCGGTGCCGTATTCCCAGTGCCACGGCTCGAAGGGGTTGCTGTAGGCCCAGGCGGGGTGGAACCAGCCGTACTTCCTGGAGTTGGCCTCCATCCAGCGGAACTGCACAGAGCCCGCGATCTGCACGCCGCCGCAGAGGTCGACGGCCTGTCCGCGGCCGTGGTTGCTGGTGCCGGGGACGGCCGCGAACCCGGGCCGCTCCACGTACACCCGCTGCTGGTCCGCCAGGCTGCGGTAGGAGTCGGTCACGCAGATGTTGCGTCCGAACCGCCGCTTGTAGGCGTCGTTGAGCTTGTAGAAGGCCAACGCCGCGTCCGCCCGCAACTGCTCGCCCTTCTGCGGCAGCGGGCACAGGTAACGCGAGGGGATCAGTCCGTTGGGGAACCTGCGGGCGCCCGCGGCCAGGTTCTTGGGACACATCGCCTGCAGGCGCCTGTCCCGCTCGGCCTGCATCTGGTCGAGCATCGCGGTGAGCTGCTTGGTGAGCTGCGCCGACCTGTCCCGCAGGCTCTGCACCTGCTGCTCCAGCTTGGTCTGCGCGACGGCGTTGCGCGACTGCAGCTCCTGCGCCGTCGAGGCCAGCCGCTGCCGCCGCTGCTGCAGGTCGTCCGCCTGCCGCACCAGCGCCTGCCGTCCTCCTGCGATGTAGGCCATGTCCGCGGTCGACCGCAGCCCCGCACCGACCTCCCCAGAGAAGATCGACATCGCGCCCCCGGCCCCCGGCTGCTGGTAGGAGGCGTTGGCCAGCCGGGCCACCGGCTGACGGATCCGGTTGAGCTCGGCCTCGGCCACCGCCAGATCCTTGAGGGTGGCCCGCAGCTTGGCCTGCGACTTGGCCAGCTCCTTCTTGCGGGTCTCCATCTGGCGGGTGGCCTTCTGCAGTTCCGTGCGCGCCTTGGCCGCCTCACGGCGCAGCGTTTCCACGGTGTCGCGCTGGCGGGTGGCGGCACCGGCGTGTGGTGCGCCGATGACAGCGAACATCACCAGGAAGACCGCGGTCAGCGCCGCCGACCGAGGAACTGGCACGTCGGGTTCCTCCTGATGCCTGAAGCGGGGAATAGCGGCAGGAACGCTACTACAGCTTCACCATGAACTGGGCGTAACCGGGGTCATCGAGCGCGGTAACCGTTCCTTTGACACCATTCGCGCAGGAACGGGTTCTCCAACCAGCGCGGAGAACACAGCTGTGGCCGCTCCCGCTCACGCCGCCGCTCCTGCTGGGTCGGTGAAGCGGTCGGCCGGGGCCGCGGCGCCACGGTGGCCTTGGGCGACGGCGTCGAACGCGACGTCCGCACCGGTCGCGGCGTGGACGTCGGCTGCGGCGGCACGTACTCTCCGACCGTCGGGCCGGCGGACACCGCCGACGGCACGACTCGCGCCTGCGCCGTAGCGGCGGTCTGCGGCTTGGGCGGCGGTGCGTCCCGGCGCACCCCCACCACTCCGATCACCGCGACGACCGTGACGACCGCACCGCCGACGAGAAGCCCGCTGCGCGCCCCCCGCCCCTTCGCCCTTGGTCCACCACGATGCCGTCCCGTCACGGGACCGAAGCGTACCGCTGGCGCCGGATCCGGCCTAGGGGACACCGTTTAAGGGGGAGCGATCCGTCGCCGCTTCCCCTACCCTGTATGTGCCGTCCGCTAGGCTCTAACGAGACAGGCCTCCGTAGCTCAGGGGATAGAGCACCGCTCTCCTAAAGCGGGTGTCGCAGGTTCGAATCCTGCCGGGGGCACCGAGAGGAGCAACACGAGAGCGCCCCTGACCAGTGCGAACGTCGGTCAGGGGCGCTGTGCTGTGTGCGGCTCCATGCGGCCGGACGCGGCCTCATGCGGTTGATCGGTCCCAATACGGTCCCCCGCGGGGAGCGATCTCCCTCGTCGGCGCGGGTCTCGGTGTTTCCGGTGCCCGTCCACGCGAGTAGGTACGACCGCCTGCCGATCCGCGAGGGTCGGCCGAGGGAACGCCGGTTCATCTGGCGGCCCACGGCGGCGCGAACCGCATCCGTCTGTCGCCGGGGAGCGGTACGCGCGGTCGCTCGCAGGGCGCGCGGGCTTCGCATGGGGTTCGCATCCCTACTTCGGAGGGAACACGGTTATGCCGATGCGGTTCCAGGCGTTGATGGCGGCGATCGTCCACAGGAGGTGGGCGAGCGGAGTCTCGGCGAAGTGCTCGCGGGCGGCGGTGAAGACCTCGTCCGCGACACCGGCCGGGCCGAGCGAGGTCATGGCCTCGGCCAGGGCCAGGGCCGCGCGTTCGGCGGCGGTGAACAGCGTGCTGTCCCGCCAGGACGCCAGCTCGTGCAGGCGGGTCTCGTTCTCACCGGCGTCCAGGGCCGCCCGCGTGTGCAGCCGCAGGCAGAACGCGCAGCCGTTGATCTGGGAGACGCGGATGCGGACGAGTTCGGCCAGCAGCGGGTCGAGGTGCGCGCTCGCGGCCTTGGTGAGATTGGCCATCGCGCCGTAGACGTCCGGGGCGACGGCGGGCAGGTCGATGCGGGGAGCGGTCATCAGCCCTCCCCCGGGCGCCGGCCCTGGACCGAATAGATCGCGTAGGAGCGGACGCGGAAGTCGGGGTGGGCGAGCAGCGCGCGCACCTCGGCCAGCCGCTCGTCGGTCATCCCGGCGCGGAGGAACCGGTCCCGCAGGTGCCGGGTGTGGTGGCAGGCCGGGCGACCCGGCACACCATTCCTCGTAGTGGCAGTGGGCGGAGACGCCGGTCAGCCCGGCCCGGCGCATGGCGCGGGCCGCCTTGCTCCCCCAGGCCATGTCGACGTTCCCGGCGGTCATGATCTGCGCCTTCGCGTCCAGGAACGCCCGGTAGAGGTCGTGTGCGGCGGGGTCGGGGACGCTCAGGGCGGGCGCGTCGGTGGCGTCGAACTCGTCGATCCGGAGCACGCCTCCCGGTTTGAGGGCCCGTACCAGGCGGTCGAGGACGGCGAGGCGTTCAGGCAGCAGCCGCAGCACCAGCCGGACGTGGACGAGGTCGAACTCGGCCTCCGGGAGCGGGTCGCGGACGATGTCGTGCAGGGCGAACTCAAGGCCCTCGACGGCGGGCATGGGAACCGGCCTGATGTCGGTGGCCAGCACCGAGCCGGACGGGGCGACGCGCCGGGCCAGCCATGCCGCGACGCCGCCGTCCCCGGCGCCGACCTCCAGGCACCGCCACCCCGGCCCGACGCCGGTCCCGGCGAGGTGGCGGGTGGTGAGCGGGTCGAGGGCCAGGCCGAGCAGGCGGTGCTGTTCGCTGTTGTGCGCGTCGTTCTCGCCGAGGACGGACGGGCGCCGGAGCTTCGTGTTCACGCGGATCCTCACATCCGGGCGTTGGGCCGCCGCGCGGGACCGGCGGCGTCCACCGGGACGGCGGCCTCCGCGGCCAGCCGGGTCAGGGCGGCGACGCTGACCTTGCCGGTCGGACCGAGCGGCAGTTCGGGCAGGGTCAGGAAGCGTTCGGGCAGCCCGCGCCGGTCGACGCCGCGTTCCAGCAGGCAGTCGATCAGGGCGGCGGGCGACGGCGGCACGGCCCCGGGACGCGGTGCCAGGCAGGCGCACATCCGTTCGCCCAGGTCGCGGTCGTGCACCGGGACGCAGTGCACGTCGGCGATGTCGGGGTGGTCGGCGAGCACGCGCTCCACCTCCGCCGGACATATCTTGACGCCGCCGCGGTTGATGACGCGTTTGATCCGGTCCAACACCCACAGCGTGCCGTCGTCGTCCAGGCGGCCGAGGTCGCCGGTGCGCACCCAGCCGCCGGGGGCCCGGTAGCGGGCGTCCAGGTCGGGGGACGCGACGTAGCACAGCGGGGTCATGGGGCCGAGCGCCCATATCTCGCCCGCCCGGCCGGGGGGCAGGGGCCGCCCCTCGGCGTCGCGGATGCTGATCTCCGCCACGTCGGGGTCGGGGACGCCGGCCGGCCCGGGGGCCCAGCGGCCCGGGTCGCGGGCGGTGCGGCAGTTGACGCCGTCGCTGGAACCGTAGATGTTGACGGGCGGTATGCCGAACCGGCGGACGCAGGCGTCCCGGACGTGCTCGTGCACCGGGCCCGTGCTGGAGATGACGGCCTTGAGCGATGACACGTCCGCGCCGCTCGCGCATCCGGCCATGCGCCACAGCATGGTCGGAACGGCGAACAGGTGGGTGGGGCGGTGCCGTTCGATCGCGTCGAGCGCGGCCGCGGCGTCGAAGCGCGGCAGCAGGACCAGCGTGCCGCCGTGGCGCGCGACGATCCCCGAGGTTCCGAGCGACCCGTACGCCGAGGCCAGCGAGACCAGCACGAGGGCCCGCATCGGCTCGCACCCGAATCTCAGGGCGGCCACGTAGTTGCCGCGGCCGCCTGCCATGGCGTTGTGGGAGTAGGCCACCATCTTGGGTTCGGATTCCGATCCCGAGGAGGTCAGGATGCGGGCCGGGGCATCCGCGTCGACGGGCTCGCGACTCCAGGCCCGCGGATCGCCTTCGCCGAGGGAGCGGACTGCGTGGTGCGGGGCCGGGCCGGGCGTCCACAGCTGAAGGTCGTCCATGCCCTCCGCTGACGCGAGCCCCTCCGGGGCGGTGATGAGGGCGGCGGCGCGGGAGCGGCCGAGGAGGCGTGCGATGTCGCGCGGTCCGTGCGTGTGGGGGATCGCAGGGCCACGGCGCCGAGCGCCGCGATCGCCAGCTCGGCGACGACGGCGTCGCGTCCGTTCGGCAGCAGCACGGCGATGATGTCGGCGGGCCCCCGGTCGGCGGCCCGCAGCGCGGCGGCCGCCCGGCGGACGCGGTCGTCGAGCGCGGCGCAGGTGAGGACGCCCGCGTCGTCGACGACGGCGGCACGCCCAGGGACGGCGCGGACGTGGTCGCTGAACAACGCGTACAGGTCCCGGCCGGGGCAGCGTCCGGCGGCGGTCCATGCCCGGCGCTTCTCGGCGGGGACATGGTCGACCAGGGTGATGCCGTTGGCCGATGTCCAGCGGAAGGCGGATGCCATGGGGCCTCTCTACGGGTGGGTGGGCTGCGGGTGAAGGCGACGCCGCCGCGGGTCTCGAACAGCGCCGCGTAGGCGGGGGCGGCGGCCATCTCCGCCAGGTCCGCCACGACGGGCGCGGTCGGCGGCACGTCCGCGGCCGGGCGGTCGGCGTGTGCGTCGCGCAGCAGGCACGCGGCGTCGACCAGCCCGGTCTCGACGCGGACGCCGGTGCCGGTGCGGGCGCGGGCGAGCAGGCCCGCGATCGTCCCCTCCGCTCCGATCAGCGCGCCGAGCACGTCGGTGATCGTCATCAGCGTCGGCGCCGGGGGCCGTCCGCGCCCGGCCAGCAGGGCCGCGACCCCCGTGTACGCCTGGACGAGGTAGTCGGTGCCCATGGGCTGCGGGGCGGGATGGGCCTCGGCCCACCCCCCGGCGTGCGTGTAGACGAGGCCGGGCCGGACGGCGGCCAGGTCGTCGGCGTCCATCGCGAACAGGCGCGCGCGGCCGGGCGGCCAGTTCTGCAGGAAGACGTCCGACGCGGCGAGGAGTCCGCGCGCCGTCTCCCGTCCGGCAGGGGTCTTCAGGTCGGCCTCGATGACGCCCTTGCCGCGGTTCAGCGCGAGGAAGCGGACCGAGCAGCCGCCGGTCAGGGGCGGGACGCCGCGCATCGGGTCGCCGCCGGGCGGTTCCAGCCGGACGACCTCGGCCCCGAGCAGGCCGAGCAGGTGCCCGGCGAGCGGACCCTGGATCCGGTTGGTGGCCTCGGCGACCCGGATGCCGCCGAGGGGCGCCCGGCTCCCCGCCGGTACCGCGGCCAGGTCTCCGGCGGAGCCCGGCGGCCAGGAGAGGGGACGGGCCCGCCACGGGGACGCGGGGCGGGGCAGCGGCCGCGCCGCGTCGTCGCTCACCTCCACGATGCTGACGCCCGCGGCGCGGGCGGCGGCGCGGACGGCCGCGTAGTGCAGCTTTGCCGCCGCGGCCGGCAGTTCGGGCGGCAGCGCGCAGGTCGCGGTGGCGAACCGCTGCTGGAATGGCGGCCGGCCCGCGGCGATCGCGCGGCGCGGGGCGCCGAGGGCCGTCCAAAAGCCCAGCCAGCTCTCGGCGGTGAACGTCTCGATCTCGAACCGGACGTCGTCGGCTCCCTCCCGATCACGGCGCGCACGTCTCACCGAACGGCAGCTTCCGGGCCGGCTGACCGCACACCGCGCTCTCACCGGCCGAGCTCCCACGGCCCGGACACTCTGTGGAACGTCAACCGCACGGGCTCGAAGCGGTGCGCGGCGCGCACCGGATGGTGCCATCCGCTTCAGCCGCCGACGGGCGTGGCTCCGGAGGGAGCGGGGACCAGTCGGTACCCGCCGTCCTCGCGCCGCACATGCCCGGCGGTCGGCGGCGGGAAGTGGGTCCCCAGCAGGAGAGTGGACGTACCGGCCAGTGAGCTGAGCAGCCGCTCGCGGGTCCGGACCGCGAGTTCGGGAGCGATGTCCACACAGCTGCACAGCTCCGGGTGCGCCATCTGGACCGGGTGGTGGACGCTGTCGCCGGTGATCAGTGCGGTCTCGCCGCGGCTGCTCAGTTCCACCGCCACCTGTCCCGGTGTGTGGCCGGGGGTGGGCAGCAGGCGGATGCCCGGCGCGACGTCCGTGCCCTCGTCCGCGACGTCGACGAGGTCGAGCAGACCTGCCTCCCGGACGGGATGCACCGAGTCCCGGAACATCTGCCGACGGGCCTCCTCCATGTCGACGTCCGCCCAGTGGTTCCACTCCGTGCGCGAGGTGAGATAGCGCGCGTTCGGGAAGGTGGGCACCCAGGTGTCGCCCTCGGCGCGTGTGTTCCACCCCACGTGGTCGGCGTGCAGGTGGGTCAGGACCACGATGTCAACGCGGTCCGGCGCGAAGCCGGCGGCCCGCAGCCGCGCTTCGTAGTCGGTGTCCAGGTCGTGCCAGGCGGGGTTGGCGCGGAGCTTGCCGTTTCCGATGCCGGTGTCCACCAGCACCCGCATGCCGTCCACCTCGACGGCGAAGCTGTGGCTTGTCAGGCGCAGGACGCCTTGTTCGTCGGCGAATTCGGGGCTCAGCCAGGGGGTCCGGCTCACGAGGTCGGTGGTCGCCTCGGGCAGCAGCCACGGACCGGTCTGAGGAGGCAGGGTCACTTCGTCGATGCGTCGGACGGTGAGGTCGCCCACCGTCCAGGAAGAGGGGGAAGCAGCGGAGTCGAACACGGTGCCTTCTCCTTATCTGTTATGGGTTGCGGGGATGGAGATGTCCGAAGCGGATGCGACGGATATGCAGTTGCTCGTTGCCGGGCGGGGGTGGGCGTCCGGAGGCGGTGTCCGTCGCCGACTGCGCAGCCGCACGGTGAGCGTCGCGACCGCGACGGACGCCAGTACGGCCATGCAGCCGGCGTAGGCCAGTGCCGCCGCGCGCAGTCCGATCCCGGCGGCGAGGGCGCCGGCGCCGATGGCGGGCAGGCTCATCGCCAGGTAGCTGAGCACGTAGTAGGAGGCGAGCGTGCCGCTCTTCTCCCGGGCCGGGACCGAGTCGACGACCGCGCGCAGCGCCCCCTGGGAGACGGCTCCGAAGCCGAACCCGGCCAGTGCCGCCCCGGCGAAGAGAGGCATGGGGTCGGCGAGATGGAGGGCCCCCAGGGTCAGGGCGGCCGCCGGTAGCACCGCGGAGCTCCCGAGGAGTGCGCAGACGTCGGCGCGCATCCCGCGCGTGAGGTACACCGTCGGGGCGGCGACGGCCGTCAGCGTGAAAAAGACCAGGCCGTCGGCGTATTCGGGCCCGCCGGGGGAGATGGACCGCGTGAGGCCCGGTCCCAGGGACGAGTAGAGGCCGCCGAGCGCCCAGACCGCGACGATGCCGGCGCCGTTGAACAGGAGGGTGCGGGCGGCCGCCGGCGGCAGCGCCAGGTGGGGCCGCATCGAGCGCAGTGCTCCGGGACGGCGGCGGGCGGTCTCGGGCGTCGGGACGAGCGCGATGGCCTGCGCGGCGAATACGGCGATCAAGGCCGCGTACACCGTGAGCGTCGGAACGGGGGCGAAGCGCACCATGAGGGTGGCCGCCAGGACGCCGACCGCCATGCCCGTCACCGGCGCGATGCTGTTGGCCAGAGCGGGACGTCCCGGACGGGCGGGGTCTTCCAGGTCGAGGAGGGCCGCACCGGCCGCGCTGGTCGCCGCGCCGGTCGCGATGCCCTGCAGCACGCGGGCGACGATCAGGGCGGTGAGGCCGCCGGCGGTGGCGAACAGCGCCATGGAGGCGATCTGGACCGCGAGCGCGCCCAGGAGCACGGGGCGGCGTCCGAGATGGTCGGAAAGGGTGCCGGTCGTCAGCAGTGCGATCAGCAGCGCCAGGGCGTAGGCGCTGAACACCACCGTGATGTCGAGGGCCGACAGCTGCCACCGGCCCTGGTAGTGGGGGTAGAGCGGGGTCGGCGCGCTGGACGCGGCGAGCAGTGCGATCAGGATCGAGACGTGCAATGCGAACGGCAGGCGTCCGGACGGAGGGGTGCGGGGCCCGCGGGGACGCATGGCATGAGGGTCCTTCCTGCACTTAAAGCAACTGGTTTGCTTTAAGGCACCGTAGGCCCTACGCTCACTTAAAGCAAATTATTCGCGTTTACGGGTGCCGGGGTCCTGCGCCGATCCCGGGCCCGTCGCGCCGTACCGATCCGTAAGGAAGCCATGACCAGCGAACTCACCCCCCAGGAGGCAGCCCGAGGGGCGCTGCGGGCGGGGCTCCCCCTCGAGGGCGACCGACATGAGGTAGTGGCCATGACGGCCGACCACATCCACTCCGTGATCAGCACGCTGCGCGAGCTGGACTTCGGGGAGACCCCTCCCGCGTCCTGCTACCGAGCCGGGCAGGAGAACGCCGATGCGACCGTTTGAGCTGTCGCTGACCGAAGCCTCACGTGCGGTGCGCGCACGGGAGCTGTCCCCCGTCGAGCTCACCGAATCGGTGCTCGCCCGCATCGCCGCCGTCGAAGAGCGGCTGGGCGCCTACGTCACCGTCGCCGCCGACGCGGCCCTGGCCGCAGCGGCCCGCGCCGAACGGGAGATCTCCGCGAGCGGACCGCGCGGGCCGCTGCACGGGATCCCCATGGCGCTCAAGGATCTGATCGACGTGGCGGGGATGCCCACCACGGCGAGCTCGCATGTCCGTGCCGGGCACGTGGCGGACCGCGACAGCCGGGTGGCCGAACGGCTCGGCGCCGCCGGGGCCGTCCTCCTGGGCAAGACGCACACCCACGAGTTCGCCTACGGCCTGACCACTCCGCAGACGAACAACGCCTGGGACCGGAGCCGGGTCGCGGGCGGGTCGAGCGGCGGCTCGGCGGTGGCCGTCGCCGCCGGCGCGGCGACGTTCACCCTGGGGACGGACACCGGCGGTTCCATCCGGGTCCCCGCGGCCCTGAACGGCGTGGTGGGCCTCAAACCGACCTACGGCCTGGTCCCCCGCACAGGCGTGACCTCGCTGTCCTGGTCGCTGGACCATGTGGGCCCGCTCACCCGCACCGTCCAGGACGCCGCGCTGGTGCTGTCGGCGATCGCCGGCCGCGACCCGCGCGACCCGGCGAGCGTGCCCGCCCCCGCGCCGGACCGCATCCCGGAAGGCGACCTGCGAGGACTCAAGGTCGGCGTACCGCGGAACCACTACTTCGACCGGGTCGCGCCCGAGGTCGAGGAGTCCGTGCGCGGTGCGATCGAGCGGCTGGCGGAGCTGGGGGCGGAACTCGTCGACGTCGAGATCCCGATGGCGCGTTACATCCAGGCCGTCCAGTGGGGGCTGATGGTTCCCGAGGCCACCGCGTACCACGAGCGGTCGCTGCGGGCCGTGCCCGACCTGTACGCGCCGGACGTCCGCGTCCTGCTGGAGGCCGGCGCGCTCACCTCCGCGGGCGACTACCTCCGCGCCCAGCGGGCCCGCACCATGATGCGAGACGCCTGGGCCCGCATGTTCGACGGGATCGATGTCCTCGCCGCGCCGACGGTGCCGATGACCGCCGTCGAGAAGGGGCGGGACACCGTCGAGTGGACCGATGGCACGACCGAGACCGTGTCGGACTGCTACGTCCGCCTCTGCGCCCCTGCCAACGTCACCGGTGTCCCGGCCCTCACCCTGCCGGTCGGTCGTGACAGCGCCGGACTGCCGATCGGTATGCAGCTGATGGCGCGCCCCTTCCACGACGCGACCGTGCTGCGCGTGGGCCGCGTCTACGAGGAGTCGACGGCCGGCGCGGGGCGGCCCGCTCCCCTGGCCGTCTGAGAGATGGCGGACGTTCCGGTCGGCGTGCGATCGCCTCGCCGCGGGGACGTCCGCCGCCCGGACGTACGGCCCCGCAGGTCACCGGCGCCGACCACCGCCTAGAAGCAACAAATGCGCATTAAGGTGGATCGCGTGAGTCCCAGGCCCATGGTCCGCCCCGGTGGGCGCAGCGCACGCATACAGCAGTCCGTCCACGCGGCGGTCCGTGAACTGCTGGAGGAGGTGGGCCGGGACGCGCTCACGGTCCCGATGGTGGCCGCTCGGGCGGGCGTGACCCCCTCCACCATCTACCGTCGTTGGGGGAACCTGCAGGAACTGCTGTCCGACGTGGCCGTCGAACGACTGCGCCCGGAATCCGAGCCGCCCGATCTCGGCGGCCTGCGGGCCGATCTCGACGCGTGGGCGGAACAGTTCCTGGACGAGATGGCCTCGCCGTCCGGGCGCGCCTATATCCGGGACGCCCTGCTCGGCGACCCCGACGGCGCCAATGCCGGCCAGTGTTCGGCGTACGCCGCAAAGCAGATCGACACCGTGCTGGCCCGTGCGGTGCAGCGGGGGGAGCCGGTGCCCGAGACGGAACTGGTGATCGACCGTGTCGTGGCGCCGATCATGTACCGCATCCTCTTCCGCCCCGGCCGCCTGGACGCCGCCTACGCCCGCGAACTCGTGACGAACGCCCTGCGCGCCGTGCAGATCGAGCCCCAGGCCGCCGAGCACACGGGAAAAGAGCCATCATCGAGCTCTGGCCGTGCCGATCGCTGATCGTGATCCTCACGGAAGGCGCCGGGCGAAGGACTCCCCCGCCGCCTCCGAGCCGAGATCACAGGATCTTGCGTTCTGAAGGCGTGTTCCCTGTCGGCGAAGCCGTTCGTTAATGGCGGTGGCCACCAGGGTGGCCTGGTAGCGGACGGCGAGCTTGTCATGGCGAGCGGCCACCGCCCGACGGCGCTTGAGGCGGTAGCCACAGGACGAAGCCGGTAGCGCGCAGCGACGGCGTGGAGTTGCTCGAGTTGGGTGAAGCAGTGTTCGGCCATGGTGTGGGCCGTGCACAGCTCGGCCACGGGCCGGCGGACGGCCGCCGTTGCGGGCCCGGCTGGTGCGGCCGGTCCTCTTCTTCCACGAGGGGCGTGCCGCTCCGGGTGAGATTGATCGGCTTCACCTATCGGTGGGGCACTCCGCCGCGCACGGTCGCGCCGACCGACCGCGACTTCCGTCTGCTGCTGTCCTGGTTGGCGCGGGCATATCCGGTCGCGGAGGTCCAGAGCGGCCAGGGCGTCGTCGCGGCCACGGCGGCTCCGCCGTTCGGGTCGCCCGGGTCGACCTGACCGGACGACGCGGGACGATCTCCCACGTCAACGCGGTGCCGAACCTGGCGCCGACCCCGCCGGCCGAGGGGGCCGAGGCCACCGTGCGGGTGGTGGATCCGGACGGCCGGTCTCTCGGCGACCCTCCGGTGCCCGTCAAGCTGGACTCCGAGCTGGGCGCGGGCGACGACCGCACCGGGCTCGTCGACGCCGTCGTGCCGTCCCGGCCGGCGCCGCGGCGATCGAGCTGCTCCTCGGCGACCAGGTGGTGGACACATTCCGGCCGGGCGGCCCGCCGCCGCGGCTCGGGGCGGTGCGGGTGCTGCCGGCGGACGACGGGGTCCGGGTCGCGGTGGATCTCGACCGTCCGGCCGAGGCGGGCCAGACGTTCGCGGTCCAGATCAGTGAGGACGGCGGCGGCACCTGGCAGACCGTGGGCGTGTCGCTCGACCGGCCGCCCTTCCACCTGCCGCAGCCCGGCCCGGCCGCCCGCGGCGAGCTCCTCGTCAAGGTGATCGCGACGAACGGCGTCAGCACGTCCGAGGCCGTCAGCGCGCCCACCCGGTTGCGCTGACCGTACCCGCGTCAACGGCCGCCCATCGGGGCCGGGGCACGCGACCGCTTGTGGCCGCGGCCCCGGTCGGCCCCGGCCGGAGAACACGTGGATGCCGGTGCGTCCTGGGTGTCGACGCGGCGGAGACGAGCCGGTCGAGCGGTTGAGCGTCCGCCTCGGTGAGCTGATCGGCCGGCCGCCGCACACCATGGTCGGCCAGTTCCGGACGCTTCAGACGTAGAAGAACCCGCAGCCGAGGATGGGCGCCGACCGTGTGAGGAAATGCGCCGTCGGGCGTCGGGCATGCGAGCTTTCCCCGGCGAGACCGGTTACCGCATGCCGAGCAGGCGTAAATGCCCGCCCCATACGCGGGTGTTCACAGCATGGCGTTCGCGCGGTGACGTGTCAATGTCGGCGCCGCCGGCGGTGTTCAACTGAAACAGCCGTGCGGTTGGACGACTGCGGTGAAACTCTTGCGTTCGGCCTCCCCGCCGCTTTAGTCCGGTGACCGACCGGAAAGGCGGCGCCTTGACCGGCATCGACGCCCGCGCCAGGACCACGTGCATGCCGGTGCGCGCGACCTGCGGGAAGGCCGATGCGCCGGCCCGTCGCACACCCCCGCACGGCCGGCCGCCGATCGGCCCGAGCAGGAACGGCGTCCCGGGCTGCGGACGGAAACGGGGGCGCGGTGGCGGCGGCCGCCATGGACGGCCCGCCGGGTGGCGGACAGGGGCCGAAGGGAGCATGCTTTCCCCAGCGAGAACCCCAACCGAAAGGCGACGGGAATGAGCACCGACAATCACGAGGAATTCGATGTCGTCGTCGTTGGGGGCGGGCCCGGCGGCTCGACACTGGCGGCGCTCGTGGCGATGCGGGGGCACCGCGTCCTGATCCTGGAGAAGGAATCGTTCCCGCGCTACCAGATCGGCGAATCCCTCTTACCGTCGACGGTGCACGGGATCTGCCGCCTCAGCGGCGCGGCGGACGATCTGGCCAAGGCCGGATTCGTCCTCAAGCGCGGCGGCACATTCCGCTGGGGGGCCAATCCCGACCCCTGGACGTTCGCGTTCTCGATCTCCCAGAAGACGGCGGGCAGCACCTCGTTCGCCTACCAGGTCGAGCGGATGAAGTTCGACAAGATCCTGCTCGACAACGCGCGCCGCAAGGGCGTGGACGTCCGCGAGCGGTGCCCGGTCACCGGGGTCATCGACGACGGCGACAGGGTGCGCGGCGTGACCTACACCGACGCCGACGGGAACGAGCACCGGGTGACGGCCCGCTACGTGGTCGACGCCTCCGGCCACACCAGCCGCATCTACAAGCACGTCGGCGGCACCCGCGAGTACTCGGAGTTCTTCCGCAACGTGGCGCTGTTCGGATACTTCGAGGGCGGCAAGCGGCTTCCGCAGCCCAATTCGGGCAACATCCTGTGCGCGGCGTTCCCCAGCGGATGGTTCTGGTACATCCCGCTGAGCGACACGCTGACCAGCGTCGGCGCGGTGGTGCGCCGCGAGGACGCCGCGAAGATCCAGGGCGACCCCGACGTCGCGCTGCGCAACCTCATCGACGAGTGTCCGCTGATCAAGGACTTCCTGTCCGAGGCGACGCGGGTCACCACCGGCGAGTACGGCAGGCTGCGGGTGCGCAAGGACTACTCCTACAACAACACCCGGTTCTGGAAGCCGGGCATGGTGCTCATCGGCGACGCCGCCTGCTTCGTCGACCCGGTGTTCTCCTCGGGCGTGCACCTGGCGACCTACAGCGCGCTGCTGGCGGCCCGGTCCATCAACAGCGTCCTCGCCGGGACGGTCGACGAGGAGGCCGCCTTCACCGAGTTCGAGCACCGGTACCGCCGCGAGTACGGCGTCTTCTACGAGTTCCTGATGTCCTTCTACGACATGCACGTCGACGAGAACTCCTACTTCTGGTCGGCGAAGAAGGTCACCAAGAACACCCGCGGCGAACTGGAGTCGTTCATCGAGCTGGTCGCGGGCATCTCGGCGGACGAGTTCGACCTGCGCGACGCCGAGTCAGCCGCACTGCGGCTGAAGCAGCGGTCGGCGGAGTTCGCCGACGCGGTCGACGAGGTCGTCCGCGGCAACGAGCGGTCGATGGCGCCGCTGTTCAAGTCGTCGGTGGTCAGCCATGCGATGGCGCAGGGCTCGCAGGAGCAGACCCGGGCGCTGCTCGGCGCGGACGCCGGCGCCGACACTCCGGTCTTCAGCGGCGGGCTCGTGCCGTCCGAGGACGGCCTGCACTGGACGCGCCCGCAGGGCGGCTGACCGGCGGCCCGGCAGCAGGATCTGGAGAGCTTCGGGCCCTCGCACGACGACGCGCGGCCGGCGACGTCGCCGTCCGAGGGCCTGACGCGGTGGCGACGGGCGGTCCCCCGCCCAGGGCCCGGCGGCCGGTCCGCGCACCGGTCCCGCGCGCAGCCGTGCCGGTCCCGGAAAATGCGCTGCGTTGACCCGGAAAACCGGTAAATCTACAATTCCTGCCGCGATCATCGGCGGGCGGCGCCCCGGCTGACTGAATCGCGGGGACACCGCGGCGCGGGGGACATCGCCGGCCGCCCCAACCGAACGAAACAAACGGCGAGGTGGCGGGTGACCTCACAGGCGGACGCAGAAACGTTCACTTTTCAGGCCGAGGTGACGCAGCTGCTGGACCTCATGGCCCATTCCCTCTACAGCAACAAGGAGATCTTCCTGCGCGAGCTGATCTCCAATGCGTCCGACGCGATCGACCGGTCGCGTTTCGAACGGCTGTCGCGGCCCGATCTGGGCGAGGACGACGCGCCGCCGCGGATCCGGGTCGAATACGACAAGGACGCGCGCACGATCACCGTCGCCGACAACGGCATCGGGATGAGCCGGGCCGAGGTGATCGACAACATCGGCACCATCGCGCGGTCCGGCACCGCCGAGTTCCTGCGCTCGCTGAGCGGCGACCGGCGCGGCGACGCCGCCCTCATCGGCCAGTTCGGCGTCGGGTTCTACTCGGCGTTCGTCGTCGCCGACCGGGTGACGCTGACCACGCGGCGGGCCGGGGCCGCCGCCGCGGAGGGGGTCCGCTGGTCCTCCGACGGCAAGGGCGAGTACACCCTGGAGGCCGTCGAGCGCGCGGAGCCGGGCACCACGATCGTGCTGCACCTGCGCGAGGGCGAAGAGGACCTGCTGAACGAGCACCGCCTGCGGTCGATCATCCAGAAGTACTCCGACCACATCAGCGTGCCGATCGTGCTGGGCGCGCAGGGCGGATCCGGGGCGGACCAGGCCGGCGGGGACAGCCCCGTCAACCAGGCGTCGGCGCTGTGGACGCGTCCCAAGAACGAGCTGACCGAACGCGACTACCACGACTTCTACCGGCACATCACCAACGACTTCTCCGACCCGCTCGCCTATCTGCACGCCAAGGTGGAGGGCCGGTACGAGTACACGCTGCTGCTCTACATCCCCTCCCACGCCCCGTACGACCTGTGGATGCCGCAGGCGCGCCGGGGCGTCCGGCTGCACGTCCAGCGGGTGTTCATCCTGGAGGACGACGGGCGGCTGCTGCCCCGGTACCTGCGGTTCGTGCGGGGCGTCATCGACTCGGCGGACCTGCCGCTGAACGTCTCCCGGGAGATGCTGCAGGGCAGCCGCGCCGTCGACCACATCCGCTCCAGCGCGGTCAAGCGGGTGCTCAGGCTGCTGAAGGACATGGCCGACAACGAGCCGGACAAGTACGCCGAGTTCTGGAAGCAGTTCGGCAGCGTGCTCAAGGAGGGCATCGCCGACGACCCGGCCAACCGCGAGGACATCGCCGAGCTCCTGCGCTTCACCAGCACGCACTCCGCCACGCAGGAGGCGGACGTGTCGCTGCACGACTACGTGGACCGCATGAAGGAGGGCCAGGACAAGATCTACTACCTGCTGGCCCCCACTCTGGCCGCCGCCACCGCCAGCCCGCACCTGGAGGCGTTCCGCAAGAAGGGCATCGAGGTGCTGCTGCTGAGCGAGGCCGTGGACAACTGGGTGGTGACCGGCCTGCTGCAGGAGTTCGGCGGCAAGCGGCTGCAGTCGGTCGCGCAGGGCGTGCCGGATTTCGGCGACCTGGCCGACGAGGCGGAGAAGAAGGAGGCGGAGCAGGCCAGCGCCGACTACGCCGACCTGGTCGGCAAGCTGAAGGAGGCCCTGGCCGGGAAGGCGTGGGACGTGCGGGTGTCCAGCCGCCTCACCACGTCCCCCGCCTGCATCGTGGCCAACGAGGCCGACACCGAGCTGACGCTGGCGCGGCGGCTGCGCGGCTCCGGGCTGCCGAACCAGCCGGTGCTGGAGATCAACCCGCGGCATCCGCTGGTCGAACGGCTCAACCGCGACCTGGACGACCCGCGTCTGGCCGACTGGGCCCACGTCCTGTTCACCCAGGCCGTGCTCACCCTGGGCGCACGCGTGGACGATCCGTCCGACTTCGTCAACCGGCTCAACGGCCTGCTGGTGGACCTGACCGGCGGCGCCGGCGACTGAGCGCGCCGCGGGCGGGGCGGCGCCGCGGCCGCGGGTCGTGGCGCCGCCCGGTCCGCCGCCTACGCCATCTCGGTGCGCGCTCTGCGGGCCAGGCTCTCGGCGATGCGTCCCCACTGCTCGGCCAGGTCGCGGGCCAGGTCGGCGACGAGCGGGACGCAGTGCGCCGGGATCTCGGCCCCGATGCCCTCCCATTCGTCGGCCTTCAGCGCGTGCGTGCTGAGCCAGCGCAGCAGCAGGCGCCCGTCCTGGGTCAGCCGGAGCGACGGGTCGCGCTGCAGTTTGCGCAGGATCAGCTCGATGTCGGGGGCGCTGTGCCGCCGCCGCGGTCCGGCGGCCGGTGCGCGGGAGCGGTCGCCGCGTCCGGCGGCCTGCTTCCTGCGCTCGGCCAGCACCAGCTTGGGGGCACCGGGTCCTCGCCCCGGCGCAGCCGTTCCCGCACGTCCCTGGCGGTCGCCGGGGAGATGCCGGCCTGCTCGGCGACCTCGCGGAGGGACGCGTCGGGGTGCTCGGCGAACAGCCGCCCGGCGAGCCGCCGCCCGGCGGCGCCGTTGATCGGGCGGACGCGGCCGTCCCGGCCGATGCGGGCCTGGGGCTGCCCGTCGCGGTCGGCGCGGCGGCCGCGGATCCGGGCGACCGTCGTGGGCGCCAGGCCGACGGCCTCTCCGATGGCCCGGTCGGACCACCCCGGGTGCGAGGCGAGGATGCGTTCGGCGGCGGCCTCGCGGTCGGCCCGCGACAGCGGCAGCCCGTGGCTGATGTTGGCCCGGACCGCGGCGACGAAGGCGCCGGCGGCGGGGCCCTCGAAGAACCGGACCGCGATGTGGCGCCTGCCGTTGAGCTTCGCGGCGCGGAGCCGGTGCATTCCGTCGATCACCCGCATCGTCTCCCGGTGCACCAGGATCGGCGGCAGGTCCTGGCCCACCTCGGCGAGGACTCGGATGTGGTCGGTGTCCTCTCCGTCCAGACGGGGGGAGTCGGCGTGCAGGAGGTTGTCGATCGGGATCGTGACCGGTTGGTCGTGGGACGCGCCGTCTACGTGGGGCTGGACTGACATCGCAGGTGATACCCCTCGTCGGTGCAGTGGACGGCGGGGGACGGTGGCGGTGCGCCGGCGCGGGCCGGCGTGTCGGGGCGGGCGGTCACCACGGCTCTCCTGTCCGCACCAGGTCGGGCAGGATGTCGGCCAGCGAGCGGGTGCCGGTGAGGGTCATGGCGTCCTGGAGCTCCTCGAGGAGGATGTCGAGCACCCCGCCGACGCCGTCCTCGCCGCCGGCGGCCAGGCCGTGCAGGACGGGCCGGCCGACCAGCGCCGCGTCGGCGCCGAGGGCGAGGCAGGCCAGCACGTCGCGGCCGCGGCGGATGCCGCCGTCGATGAGGACGGGGCAGGCGCCGCGCACCGCCGCCGCGATCTCCGGCAGCGCCTCCAACGTCGCGGGGACGCCGTCGAGCTGCCGGCCGCCGTGGTTGGAGACGATGATGCCGTCCACGCCGGCCTCCACCGCGCGCAGCGCGTCCGGCGCCGTCAGGACGCCCTTCACCAGGACCGGCAGGGAGGTGACCGAGCGCAGCCAGGGCACCGCGGACCAGTCCAGCGAGGGGTCGAGCTCGGCACGGGCGTGCGCGGCGGGCGAGGAGAACCCGCCGCCGTCGAGGTTGGCCGGGACGATGTGCGGCGGCAGCCGGAAATCGTTGCGCACGTCGCGCAGGCGCCGGCCGAGCCGCGGGGCGTCGACCGTGAGGACCAGCGCCTCCGCGCCCGCGCGCTCGGCGCGTTCGATCAGCCGCCGGGTGACCGACCGGTCGCGGAAGCAGTACAGCTGCAGCCACAGCGGCGCCCCGGCGGCGGCCGCCGCCAGCTCCTCGCAGGCGCGCCCGGCGAACGTGCTGACGGTGACGGGCAGGCCCCGGGCGGCGGCGGCCCGGACGGTGGCCAGTTCCCCGTCGGGGTGGGCCAGCGTGTGGAAGGCCATCGGGGCGACCCCGATCGGCGCCGCCCACGTCCGGCCGAGGATCTTGCAGGTGGTGTCGGGGCCGGCGGCGGGCCGCAGCACGGTGGGACGCAGCCGCACCCGGTCGAACGCCCGCTCGTTGGCCGCGAGGGTGTGCTCCTCGCCCGCGCCTCCCTCGAAGAAGTCCCAGACCGGCCGCTCCATCCGCTCCTGGGCCAGCCGCCGGTAGTCCTGCAGCGTCAACGCGGGCATCTGCATGCCGCCTCCTCCTGGTGTGTGCGTCCCGGCGCGCCGGCGGCGGGGTCTATCCCGCGAGGTCCGGACGGAGCGCGGCGGCCCCGCGCAGGTAGACGTGGTCCACCTCGGCGGCCGGCAGATCGGTGTGGGCGTGCGCCATGAGCCGCACCACCCGCGGCAGCGCCCCGGGGACGTCGATCTCGCTGGCGCACATCAGCGGCACCCCGTCCAGGCCGATGCGGCGCGCGGCGAGCGCGGGGAACTCGGCGGTCAGGTCCGGGGTGGCGGTGAAGAGCACGCTGATGACGTCGTCGGGCTCCAGCCGGTTGCGCTTCATCACCTCGACGACGAGTTCGGTGGTCGCCTCCAGGATGTGGTCCCGGGTGTCGGCCTCGACCTGGGTGGCGCCGCGTATGGCCCGTACGGTCATGGCATCACCTCCTGCTGGTGCGGCTCGCGCCGCACGCCGTCGGCGGCGTCGTGCGCGCTCTCGCGCGCCTTCGGGTGCCCGGCCGCGCGCGGGACGGCCGCCCGGGGGCCGCGCGGACCGTCCGCGCCGCCGCGGATCCTGGCGCGGCCGGCGATGCCCCGGTCCAGCAGGTCCATGACCGTGCGCATGCTCTGCGCGCCGCTGCGGTCCCCCGGCAGGGCCAGGTCGTTGAGCGCGGCCAGCAGGCCGGTGATGTCCGCCTGCAGGTCGCCCAGGATCCGGGCGACCGGGGCGGCGTTGGCCCGCAGGATGTCGCTCCACAGCAGCGAGCTGCCGCCCGCGATCCGGGTGACGTCGTCCAGCCCCCGGCCCGCCAGCAGCGGCGTCTCCTCGGGGCCGTCCAGCAGGCGCGCCGCCAGCAGGCTCGCGACGACGTGCGGCAGGTGGGAGGTGAGGGCGACGACCTCGTCGTGGACGCGGCTGGGCATCACCAGCGGCACGCCGCCGCACACCTCGACCAGCTCCCGCCCCCGGTCCAGGGCGCGCTGCGAGGTCAGCGGCGACGGCGTGAGCACCCAGGCGCGGCCGGTGAACAGGTCGGCGCTGGCCGCCAGCGGTCCCGAGCGCTCCCCTCCGGCGAGGGGATGGCCGCCCACGAACGCCGACGGTTCGGGGGCGCTCGCCAGGACCTGGTTCTCGGGTTCGGACTTGACGCTGGCGACATCGGTGTAGCTGCGCGCCAGCCCCCTCTTCTGCTGCTCGGCGAGCACGGGGCCGACCTGGCTCGGCGGAACGGCCAGGACCGCCAGGTCGACCGGTCCGGGCGGGGGCTCGGCCCGTCCCGCGCCCCGTGCCGCCGCGGCCGCGGCCGCCGACTCGTCGCGGTCCGCCAGGTACACGGTCAGGCCGCGCCGGCTCGCCGCGAGGGCGACCGAGGTACCGATCAGACCGGTGCCGATGACGGCCATGCTGCGAATCACTCGGCATCTCCTGTGCGACGTCGCCGGAGGACATGAATTGCGGGCGGGCACGGCCGCATACACGTCACCGGCGTTTTGCCGAAGAAGTATCCCACCGGGCCGGCCGTCCAACCCACATATGGAACGGCGGGAAAACGGCGGGACGCATTGCCCGTCCGCACGCGGATCGCGGCGGAGGCGAACAAAGAATGCGCGTCGGTCGGCGGCCGCCGCCGGCCGGCGGGTAATCGCGGCGAGAATTGCCCGGTGAATCCGGAAGGGCGGGAGCGCCGCCGGCCCATGGCCCCCCGCCGCCATCACCGACGGGGGCCGAAAGAGCGGTGATGGCGGCGGTGGGCCGCTGCCGGCGGGACCGGGGGTGCGCCGCCCCGGCCACCGCGCCGTTTTCAGGAGCCGGCGTGCTGGTCGGCGGCACGGCGCCGCTCGACGGCCTCGTACAGGGCCTTGATGTTGTTGCTGCCGAAGGTCTGCGCGCCGCGCCGCTCGATCAGCTCCCAGAACAGGGTCCGGCGCGGGTGCGTCGACTCGGTGAAGATCTGCAGCATCTCGCCGAAGGAGTCGCGGTCGGCCAGGATGTTGAGCTCGCGCAGCGTGTCCACGGGCAGGTCGGCGCTGCCGAGCCGGCCGGACAGGGCGTCGTAGTAGGCGTCCGGCGTGGTCAGGAAGCGCACGCCGCGGTCGGTGCAGTCGCGCACCGCGGCCGCGATGTCGGCGGTGAGGAAGGCCAGGTGCTGGACGCCGGCGCCGTCGTGGTTGGCCACGAACTCGTCGATCTGGCCGGGGGCGCGGGTGGTGTCGGGCTCCAGGATGGTGAAGGTGACGTTGCCGGACGAGCTCTGCACGACCTTGGAGTCCATCGCCTGGGAGCCGACCACGATCCGCTCTTCGAAGATCTTGTCGAAGCCGAAGACCTGCAGGTAGCGGCGGACGAGCCCGTCCAGCTCGCCGGCGGGCACGCACACGGCGACGTGGTCCACGGACTGCAGCAGCCCGCTCGCGCCGGCGTCGCCGGTCTCGTCGATGACACCGGGGGCGAACGGCGCGTAGGACGCCTCGCGGGAGGCGAAGCGGTGCTCGACGTCACCGAAGCCCGTCACCGACGCGAACGTGACCCGGGCGCCTTCCGGCCCGGACTCCTCCGGGGGGCTGACGGGCTCGGCGCCCCGCTCCAGCGCCGTGGCGAAGGCGGCGCGGGCGTCGTCGACGGCCAGGCCGATCACCGCCACGCCGTCGCCGTGCCGCTGCACGTACTCGGCCGCCCGGTGCGCCGGGTCGAGCGCCTCGGTCACCAGCAGGGTGATCTCCCGCTGCCGCAGCAGGATCGTCCGGCAGCCCTGCAGGCCGGTGTCGGGGCCACCGCGTCCGGCCACCGCGAACCCGAAGGAATCGCACAGGCGCCCCGCGGTCCCCTCGGCGTCCTCGACGTATAACTCGACGTGGTCGATCGAGTCGATTTTCATACCGCCAAACCTCCGTTGGTGCGCGTCGGCGTCCTTTCTGGACGCCGGCCGAGCGGTGTACGCCCATCCTCACAGATTCCGGAAGAAAGGAGAGTTGTCCAACCCAGAATCATCGGCGTCCAGTGGTCCGCGGCCGCCGCGGAATCCGGTCGGCCGCGCGGATACCGGTATGGCAGCGGACCGGAAACCGCATGTTTTTCCCGCCGCGGGACGGCGCCGGGCGCGCGCAGGCGCCCGGCGCCGTCCCCCGACCGGCGGCCGGCCCTCCCGGTGGCCGCCCGTCCGGTCAGTGCGCCGCGCGGCGCAGGGCGCGGTCGCAGGCGGCCAGGTGCGCGCCGAGCGCGTCCTCGAAGCTGATCGCGGCGGCCTCGAACATCAGCTGCCGCCGGATCGCCAGCTCGCTGCCGGCCAGCCCGGCCGCCTGCTCGGCGATCGCGGCGAGGGCGGCCCGCGGGTCGCCGGTCAGTTCGTCGATCAGGCCGAGGGTCAGCGCCTCGCCCGCCTCGATCGGCGTGCCCAGCAGCGCGGCCCGGCGGACGCGGGCCGTGCCGGCCTGCTGGACGAGCCGGTACAGGGCCATGCCGGGCCAGGTGGCCTCGCCGTGCCGCGCGACCAGCAGCCGCGTGCCGGGGTCGGCGATCCGCAGGTCGGCGGCGAGCAGCACGTCGAGGGCGGTGCCGCCGACGTCGCCGGACGCCACCGCGGCCGTCAGCCTGCCGAGCCGTTCGAGCCGCCGCACGGCGCGTTCCCACTTGGAGACCAGGCCCACGGCGAGGCCGGCGGTCCAGTCCCCCTCGGGGGCGCCGGAGACGTGCAGGGTCACGATGCCGGGGCCGGTGCGGTCCTCGGCGGCGTCGCACAGCGCCTGGACGGCTTCGACGGACGCCGCGGTGACGGGCCGGGAGCCGTCGATGCGGAGCAGAAGTTCGTCGCTCATCGCCGTCACCACCGCACCAGCGCCGTCTCGATGGTGGAACCGGGGCCCATGGTCATGAGCACGCCGTACTCGCCGGGTCGCGCCACGTTCTCCTCCTGGAGGCGCTCGAACGAGAACAGGAACGACCCGCTGGAGACGTTGCCGTAGTCGCGCAGCACGCTGATGGTGTGCCGGACGTCGTGGCGGCTCAGCCCGAGGTTGACCACGACGGCGTCGATGACCTTCTTGCCGCCCGAGTGCACCAGCCAGTGGGCGATGTCGCTGCGGCGCAGGCCGGTCCCGGCGAGCAGGCGGTTCACCGCGATCTCCGCGTGCGCGCCGACCACGTAGGGGATCTGCGGGTCGAGGAAGAAGCTGAACCGGCCTTGGTCCCGGTCCCAGTCGTAGCGCATCGCCTCGATCGCGTCGGTGATGATGTAGCTGGAGAACTTCAGCACGCGCGGGCCGCGCGGCGCGGCGGACTCGCCGGGCGCGCCCGAGACGAGGGCGAGGGCTGCGGCGCCGTCGCCGAAGAGGCTGTTGACCACGGCGGTGCGCATCGTGCCGTCCAGCGCGTAGGCCGCCGAGCACGCCTCGGTGCACAGCACGACGGCCAGTTCGCCGGGGTGCGCGGCGGACCAGCCGGCGACGAGGTTGAGCGCGTTGAGCCCGGCGTTGCAGCCCATGCCGACGATGTCGGAGCGGCTGCAGTGGGGGTCGATGCCCAGTTCGCGGATGATGAGGGCGCTGATGCCGGGGGTGAGGAACCCGGTGGAGGTGACGCAGCACAGGTGCCGCAGGTCGGCGAGGGTCGCCCCGGCGTCCTTCAGGCAGGCCTCCAGGGCCTTGACGCCCATCTCCACGGCCAGCCGCTTGTGCTTGTCCAGCAGGTCGCCCTGGGGCTCGCTGGACCGCCTGCCGTGCTCGTCGGGTTCGGGAAGGGTGAGGTGGCGGCGGTCGATCGCGCTGTTGAGGAAGACCGAGCGGATGCGGGGGTCGGTGATGTCCAGCAGGTCGAGCAGTTCGGGCTGGGTGACGGGCTCGCCCGCCACCGCGGTCCCCACGCCCGCGACCCGCGTCAGCTCCGGCGGCTCGGCGGCCGGGGCGGCGGGTAACTCGTGCGGGGCTTCGAGGCTGATCGTCATCGGTAGATCCACCCCCATCTGCGCGGCTGGCTCCGCAGCAGCGGCTTGACGTGCTCGGCCGACATGCTCCCTGTCCTTTCTGTGCCGACTGCGTGACGATTCGCGGGACATGCGCGCGGCATGCGTGCGCACGGTTCGCGGGGCTGTCCGGGGCGATCCGAACGCTAGACCGCGCGGTCGCCCCCAACAAGGGTGCGCGGACGGCCGTCCAACCGGGAGACCCGGGCGGTTGGACACGTCTCTGTGGCGCGCGGGGATACCGTGCCGAAACCGGCCGTGCGGCATTCTGAGGTGTCGCAAGGGTTGAGGTTGGACACCGGTTCTGGGGGCGTGCATGCGCGTTCTGGTGGTCGAGGACGACGAGGAGATGGCCAACGCGGTGGCCTCGGGGCTGCGCCGCATGCGGATGGCGGTCGACGTCGCGTTCGACGGCACCGACGGGCTGGAGCGCGCGCTGACCAACGACTACGACGTCATCGTGCTCGACCGCGACCTGCCCGGCACCCACGGCGACGAGGTGTGCGGGGCGCTGGTGTCGGCGGAGACCCGCGGCCGGATCCTCATGCTGACCGCGGCGTCGTCCACCGACGACCTGGTGGACGGGCTGGGCCTGGGCGCCGACGACTACCTGCCCAAGCCGTTCGACTTCCCGGTGCTGGTGGCGCGGATCACGGCGCTGGCCCGGCGGGCCCATCCGGTGGTGCCGCCGGTGCTGCGGCACGGCGACCTGGTGGTCGACACCGCGCGCCGCAGGGCCAGCCGGGGCGACCGCCCGCTGGATCTGACGCCCAAGGAGTTCGGGGTGCTGGAGCTGCTGCTGGCCTCCAAGGGCCGGGCGGTGTCGGCCGAGGAGCTGCTGGAGCGGGTGTGGGACGAGACCGCCGACCCGTTCACCCACGCGGTGAAGGTGACGATCAGCAGGCTGCGCGCCAAGCTCGGCGACCCGCCGATCATCGAGACGGTCGCCCGGCGCGGCTACCGGATCTGAACGCGCGGCGCCGGACGGCCGCCTGCTGCGGCGAGGCCCGGCCGCGGATCGCCTCCGCGGCCGGGCCTCGCCGTTTTGCGCCCGTCACGGCATCGCGGGCGCGCCTTCACGGCGGCGCGCCGTCACGCCGATCGTGAGCAGGCGGTGGTGTTGAGGGTGAACTTGTCCGGGGCCGGGTTGCCGCCGTCCCGCGTGGCCGTGACCTCGACCTGGCGGGTGCGGCCGGGCGGTATCGGGGTGCCTGCGGAGCCGGTGACGGTGACGTCGGTGCCGTTCTGCGCGACGGTGCCGCCCCGCGCCCCGGTGACCTTCTGCCCGTTCAGGTAGCGGAAGCGCAGCGCCCATTCGTTGATGGGCCGCCGCCCCGTGTTGGTGATCCGCACCCGGGCGGTGAAGGTCCCCGAGCCGGAGCCCTGCCGCCCGGTGACCCGGTAGGCGACGTGGCAGCGTTCGGGCGGGACCTGGCCGCCGACGTAGAAGACGTTGCCCGGCAGCTCGGACCGCTCCAGGTCGGTGTTGTCGGCGATGATGTCGCCGAGGTTCCTGCGGAAGTCGATGCCGTAGGACTTCTTGATGGCGTTCAGGGTGTGCATCTGGTTGCCGTAGAAGAACCGGTCGCCGTCGCGCAGCCGCTGGAACTCCTTGGTCCAGATCGCCTTCTCCAGCTCGCCGAGCTCCTCGCCGGGGGCGTGCGGTTCGGCGAGCATGCCCGCGTACGCCTCGACCTTGTCGACCGAGCCGTAGATGGCCTTCATGCGCGCGGCCAGCGGGGTGCGGCGGGTGAAGGCGACCGGGTCGGTCAGCGCCGCCTCGTCCCGCATGTCCAGGTCGGTGCCGAACAGGTTGGTCAGGCGGGTGAAGTCGATGCTGTCGGGGTCGTTGATCTCGTCGCCGGGGGTGAGCTCCGGGTCGGCGGGGAAGTCCTCCGACGACTCGCCGGTGATCGCCTTGAACGATTTCTTGGGCGGCAGCCCGTACGCCTTGCGCAGCTGGTTGTAGCTGGGGATGCCGTGGTCGCGGGTCCGGGAAAGGTCGATGGCGGCCAGGTCGGACACGCAGGTGGGCGGATCGGAGCACACCACGTTGCGCACCAGCTCCTCGACCAGCTCGTCGTTGCGGTACTGCGGCTTGCCGCCGATCCCCTGCAGCATCGGGCCGAGCTGGAGCCGCTTCATCAGCGCCGGGTTGTGCATCGCCCGGTTGAGCACGACGGTCAGCGTGATCTTCTTGCCGTCCTCGCTCAGCGTCGGCATGAGCCCCTCGTCGCGGAACACGTCGAGGTCGGCGTCGCTGTAGCGGGCGGCGTCGGTCTCCAGGACGACATCACCGTGGATCATGCTGTGCACGCGGAACCCTACGGAGGCGAACTCGGTGCTGAGGGTGGCGTTGATCCGCGGGTTGTACCCGGTGTAGGGCGCCAGGCGGACGCCCATGGCGGGCAGGAACTCGTTGTAGGTGATGTACTGCATCTCCGCGATGACGACGCGGCGGGCGATCTGGAACTTCTGCTCGTCCGGCATCGACTTCGGCAGCAGCCCCACGATCCGGTTGTGCTCGCGCGCGAAGAGGGTCTGCACCGCGGTGATGAGGATGTTCTCGTTGGCCCGCATGTCGCCCGCCACGACGGCGCTGGCGGGGTCTGACACGAGCCTGCCGCCCAGTTCCATGGCCGGGGCGGTGGAGGCGTCCCCCCTGGCGTCGCGGCGCGGCAGGTAGCCGTCCGGCATCAGCAGCCGCGCGCCGTTGTTGGACGGGTCGCCGTCGACGGTGCCCTCGCGCATCCAGTCGAGCCGCTGTTTGGTGCCCCCGTACACGTTGAACGCGTCGATGTAGGAGCTGGCGGTGTTGACCTGCTGGCGCGGCGAGGTGACACCGGTGCCGGGGGCGGGTGCGGAGCGGGTGAACGGGACCGTGGCGGGGAACTTCATGTTCTCCAGCGGGTCCTCGGGATCGAGCGGGATGTCGGCCTGCTCGCCGTGCGGGTCGCCTTCCTCCCGCCCCAGGGCCAGGCCGACGGTGTGGTCGATGAACTGGCCCCAGACCCAGCCCCACTGGGAGACCTGGTTCTCCGAGAAGATGTTCACCGAGTTGAGCCTGCCGTCGGGGTCCCGTCCCTGGTCGCTGAATAACCGGTTGGAGACGTAGCGGCTGTTCGGCCCGTTCCACATCGAATTGAGGCCGTCGCCGTACCGGGCGGGCGCCAGCCGCGCATAGTTCGAGCCCGCGCGGCCCCAGTCGGCATGTTTCAGGTTGTTGCCGCTGCCGTCCAGGCTCTGCACTTCGATGGGGGCCGCCAGCGCGCCGGCCGGGCCCGAAAGAACGGTGACGCTTCCCGTGAGCAATGCGGCGGCCGTCGCGGTGAACGGCCGCCGCATTTTCACTGTTCTCATTTCCGCTCCCTTTCGGAGACGTGATCTCCGCGCATTCCCGCCCCAGTATCGGCGGGGCGGTGCGTGCTCGGGAAGCGTCCAGGAGCGGAACGGTCACACGGTGCGCAGCGCCTCCGTCGGGGACATCCGGGCGGCCCGGATCGCCGGGAGCAGGCCCGCCACCGCCCCGATGGCCACCGCCGCCGCCAGGCCGCCGCCCCAGGCCAGCGGCGGGATGACGATCTGCCAGTCCTGGACGGCGGCGTAGACCGCGACCGCCACTCCCCCGGCGACCACGCCGACGACGCCGCCCAGCATGGTGAGCAGGATCGCCTCTGACAGGAACTGGGTGCGGATATGGCCCCGGGTGGCGCCGAGCGCCCGGCGCAGCCCGATCTCGGAGCGGCGCTCCAGCACCGAGATGATCATCGTGTTGGCGACGCCGACCCCGCCGACCAGCAGCCCCACCGCGCCGAGCGCCAGGAACAGCCCGTTCAGCGCGGACTTGGCCGCCGCCCGGGCGACCAGCGCGGCGGAGGGGCGGCTGACCTCGACCTGGGTCGGGTTCTGCGGGTTGGCCGTGGCGGCCAGCACCGCGTGCACGTTCTCCACCTGGTCGGTGGCGGAGCGGACGTAGATGGTGGACGGATGCCCGTCGAATCCGAGGAACCGCTGCGCCGCGGGGAACCCGATGAGGATCGAGGAGTCGACCTCCGGCGCCAGCGTCGCGGAGTTCAGGATGCCGGCGATGTAGAACCACTCGCCGCCCACCGAGATCCGCTGCCCCTGGTTGATGCGGTCGATGCCGAGCCGCTTGGCGGCGGTGGAGCCGAGCACGGCGACGGCCTGCTCGGCCGTGGCCGCGTTGAGGAAGCGGCCCTGGGCGACCGAGGTGCGCACCGCGTCGGGCAGGCCCAGGCTGGTGGCGGCCACCGTGATCGCGTTGGTGTTCACCTTCGGGATCAGCGGGCTGCGGTAGACCTTGGCGTCGACGATGCCGGTGTACTGCACCTGCTGCACGGGACCGATCCGGCGGATCATCCCGGGCGCCTCCTTGGGCAGCTTGGTCTCCTCGCCCGACAGGTTCTTGCCGTTGGTGACGGTCAGCAGGTTGGTGCCGAGCTGGTCGATCTGCGCGAGCAGGCCCGCCTGGGAGGACGCCGACAGCCCCAGGACGGCCACGATCGACGCCACGCCGATCGCGATGCCCAGCGCCGACAGCGCGGCGCGCAGCTTCCTGGTGCGCAGGCCGACGCTGGCCGTGCGGGCGAGGTCGGCGGGCTGCATCCGCAGTGGCGCGGCGACGCTCATGACAGCCGCCCTTCGTCGGTGGTGTCGGCGATGATGTGGCCGTCGAGGACCTCGATGCGGCGCGGCAGCCGGTTGGCCAGATCGCGGTCGTGCGTGATGATCGCGATGGTGGCGCCCTCGGCGTTGAGGTCCTTGAGCAGCTGGAAGATGCTGGCGCCGTTGTTGCTGTCGAGGTTGCCGGTGGGCTCGTCGGCCAGCAGGATCGCCGGCCGGCCGACGAGGGCCCGGGCGATGGCGACGCGCTGGCGCTCGCCGCCCGACAGCTTGCCGGGCTTGAACGACGCGCGGTGCGACAGCCCCACCCGCTCCAGCGCCTCGGCGGCCAGCTCGCGCCGCTTGCCGCGCGGCACGCCCGCGTACAGCAGCCCGTCGGCGACGTTCTCCAGCACCGTGGAGTACTCGGCGAGGAAGAACTGCTGGAACACGAACCCGATGGTGGTGGCCCGCAGCCCGGCGAGCTCCCCGTCGCTGAGTTCGGCCACGTCCTCGCCGAGCAGCCGGATCGTGCCGGTGGTGGGACGGTCGAGGGTGCCCATGAGGTGCAGCAGGGTCGACTTGCCCGACCCGGACGGCCCGACGATCGCGACCAGTTCGCCCTGCCGGATGGTGAAGCTGACCTGGTCGAGCGCGAGCACCGGCGACTCGCCCGGGTAGACCTTGCTCACCTGGTCCAGTTGGAGAACCGGGAGGCCGCCGCGGCCCTCTTGGAGCGCCACGGCGGTACCCGGCGCCGCGAAGTCACCGGTCATGACGCGGGCACCACGACTTTCTGTCCGGCGGTCAGGCCCTGGCCGGTGACCGCGACCCGGCCCGCCTCGTTGTCGAAGATCCCCAGTTCGACGGGCACCAGGGTGCGCGCCCCGTTGGCCCCGACGACCTCGACGGCGTAGCCGCCGCCCGCCAGGGCCAGCAGCGCGTTCACCGGCACCGACAGCACGCTGTCCTCGGTCTCGGTGACGATGGACACCTGCACCGGTGCCTTGTCGAGGGTGCCGGTCGCCTTCTTGTCCAGCGGCCGGATGGTGACACCGACGGTGAGCGAGCCGTCGTCGGCCTTCTTGGCGACGGCGCCGACGGCCGTCACGACGCCCTGGGTGGTCTTGAGGTTGGGCAGCGTGATGGTGACCTTGTCGCCGGGCTTGACGTTGCCCTGGTTGCTGGCCTCCAGATCGACCGAGATCTGCCGGTCGGTGGAGCTGGCGGAGAACACGGTCATGTCGGTGCCGGCCCGGGTGCCGTTGGTGGCGTTGACCTCGGTGACCCGCAGCTGGTCGCGGGGCAGGAACACGACCATGTCGGTGCCGACCTCGCCGGTCTCCTCCAGGCCCATGTCGTCCTGGAGCTCCTCGACGGCGTCCTCGGTGGCCCAGCCGAAGTAGTTGGACTTGGGGTTGAGTTCGCTGCGGTCGGCGTAGCCGAGGGCGACCAGCGCGGTGTTGAGCGCCCGCACGTCGGCGCCCTTGAGACCGCGCTTGAGGTCGCGGTAGACCGGCGTGCTGCCCTTGAGGAAGATGACGGGCTTGCCGTCCACCCGGTACATGACCTGGCCCGACTTGATCGTCTGGCCGACCTTGGGCAGCTTGGTGAAGGTGCCGCTCGCCTTGTTGATGATCTTGTAGCTGCCGGCGTAGCCGAGCGTGCCGCTGACCGGGATCCGCGACGACAGGCGGCCCTGGGTGACCGAGGCCAGCGAGGTCGGCGAGTTGTTGGTCCAGTTGTTGTTCTTCTCGCCGGACGAGCCGGAGGTGGACACCGCGTAGGCGACCCCGGCCGCTCCGACGACGGCGACCGCGGCGCCGGCGGCCACGATGCGGCGGCGCCGGCGGCGGCGCGGCCGGCGCGGCTTGAGCCGGGGGTCGGTGGTCTGCCCGGCCGGGCCCGTGGCCAGGCCGGCGGTGCGCCCGGACTCCGAGTCGCCCGACGGCGCGCTGTGCACGGGCTGCGTGGTGCTCACGTCATCCTCCCGCATTCCCGTTCCCGGTGGTGGACCTGTTGGCGCCGGGCCCGCCCGGCTGGTACTTGGCGCAGGCGTCCGCCGCCTTCTTGAACTGCGGCGAGTTCTGGTCGATCTCGTTGGCGTTGAGCTTGATCCCGCCCTGCGGGTCGGGGTCGGGGAACTTGGTGACGCCCTGGTCGCGCATGCACTTGGCGTACGCGACCGCGGCGTTGCGGTCGGTCTGCGGGGCGCCCTCGCCCGACTTGGGCTCGTAGGCCTTGCACGCCTGCTGCGCCTTCTTGAACTGGGCGGACTCGGGGTTCAGCTGGTTGTCCGGTCCGCCGGTGATGCGGATGGCGCCGTTGGCGTCGGGGTCGGGGAAGTTCGGCAGCCCGTTGGAGCGCATGCACTTGGCGTACGCGACCGGGTCGCCCGACCCCGCATCGCCGCCGCTTCCGGGGGCGGCGCTGCTCTTCGTGCCGACGTTGGCGACACCGGGCCCCTCGGATTCGCCGGAACAGGCCCCGGTGAACATCAGCGTGAGCAGCAGGCCGCCCGCCAGCGCGACGGCGGACCTGCCGTGACGTTGCTTCATTTCATTTCCCTTCTGGAGGGATCGCCTGAGTCATTGGTACCGGGGGAATGGTTTCGGGCCCGTATCGTCCCCGCCGGACGTCAGGATCCGCTCTCCGGACCGCGCGTCGAGATCGAGGTCGGGGCGCCCCCGCCGGGCATGAGGTCGCCGCACTTCTCCTGCGCCTTCTGGAATTCCGGCGAGGCCGGGTCGACCAGGTCGCCGTTCATCTGAATCGCGCCCGACGCGTCCGGGTCGGGGAAGTCCTTCAGGCCGTTGGCGCGCATGCACTTGGAGTACTCCAGCACCTTGGCCCGGTCGATCTTGCCGGCGGGCTTCAGCGGCGGCCCGGACGGCTCGTTGGTCTGCGTCACCTTCTCACCGCCCGGGGCGGCGGGCTGGGTGCCCTGCTCGGCCGCCTTGGACGGCGCGGCGCTCCCGGAGGAGTCGTCCCCGCCGCCGCAGGCCCCCAGGAACAGCGGCAGAGCCGCCACGACGGCGATGACGGCACCGGCATTCTTCCGCATTTTCGTTCTCCTTCGCATGGACCTCGGGTCGACACTGTTCTATGGGAATCACGGTTTCGCGGGGGTATCACCACCGAGCGGCCCATCAATTGCCGCGAGGTACGGTGAAACCCGACAGAAACCCTTGATCTGGAAATATGACCATGACCGCCGCCCCGAAGGGAGCGATGATGCGCTGGCCGCTTCGCCTGCCCGGCAAGTTCCGGCTGCCCCGGCAGACCATCCGGCTACGGCTGACGCTGCTGTACGGGGTGCTGTTCCTGCTCTCCGGGGCGCTGCTGCTCGGCATCACGTACGTTCTGGTCAGCAGAGCCACCGCCCACGGGTACACCTACACCGCGCCGAGCGGCGCCAGCGCCAGGGTCGAGGGCAAGCACCTCGACCCCGAGCCCGGCAACCTGGTGGTCAGCGCCCGGGGCCTCACCGAGGAGCAGGTGCTGGAGCAGTCCCGCCTGCTGGAGGCGCAGGCCGAGCAGCAGCGCGCCGACCAGATGCGCGAACTGCTCGTTCAGTCCGGCGTCGCGCTGTGCATCATGGCCTTCATCTCCATCCTGCTCGGGTGGATCGTCGCCGGCCGGGTGCTGCGCCGGGTCCGCACCATCACCGCGACCGCCCGCGAGATCTCGGCGAACAACCTGCACGAACGGCTCGCCCTGGAGGGCCCGGTCGACGAGCTCAAGGAGCTCGGCGACACCATCGACGACCTGCTGGCCCGGCTGGAGTCGGCGTTCCAGGCGCAGCGCCGGTTCATCGCCAACGCCTCGCACGAGCTGCGCACCCCGCTGGCCCGGCAGCGGGTCATCGTCCAGGTCGCGCTGTCGGACCCCGACGCCACGGTCGAGTCCCTGCGCGCCGCGCACGAGCGGGTGCTCGTCTCCGGCGAGCAGCAGGAACGGCTGATCAACGCGCTGCTCACCCTCGCCCGCGGCCAGGCCGGGCTGGACGTCCGCAAGCCGTTCGACCTGGCCGAGGTGGTGCGGCAGGTGGTGGCGTCCCGGCGGGCCGACGCCGACGTCCGCGGCGTCCGGCTGGGCGCGCGGCTGACGCCGGCCCGCGCGGCGGGCAAGGCCGATCTTGTCGAACGCCTCGTGGTCAACCTCGTCGACAACGCGCTGCGCTACAACGTCCCGAACGGCGTGGTGGACGTCGTCGTCGAGGAGCGCGCCGGGCAGGCCGTGCTGTCGGTGACCAACACCGGCCCCGTCGTCGCCGAGGCCGACCTGGAGCGGCTGTTCCAGCCGTTCCAGCGGGTCAACCGCGCCGAACGCCGCGGCGACGGCGGCCTCGGGCTCGGCCTGTCCATCGTGCAGGCCATCGTGACGGCGCACGGCGCCGCGATCGACGCCGTGCCCCGCCCGGAGGGCGGGCTGGCCATCACCGTGACCTTCCCCCCGCCCCATCAGGCCCCCAACCAGTCGGACAGCACCCGGCCCACCTCGGCCATCGACCGGGGCTTGACCATGTCGCGGTGAGCCGACTCCACCCGGTGGCTCACCACGCCGCCCCGCACGTACGGCGCCCAGATCTCCGGGGCCTGCTCGGCCGGGGAGAAGTCCGGACGGTCGAGGGCCGCGACGAACAGCAGCAGGTCGCCGTGGAACACCGCCGGGGTGAACCTCTTCATCAAAGCCTCGTTGTTGGCGTCGATCCGGTCGATCGCCGCCAACGTCTCGTCGGCCCCCTCCCCGGCGTCCAGGTCGGGACGGTTGTCGAACCACTCCGTCACCGGCTCCTCTTCCCCGGCCCGCTCCCCGGCGTCGGCGGGCAGCTCGTCCCGGCGGTCCACCACCTGGAACGGGTAGGAGTCGAGGATCGCCAGCAGTTCGACCTGCTCCCCGCATTCCTGGATGTGGGTGGCGAGGGCGTGCGCGACCAGGCCGCCGAACGACCAGCCGAGCACCCGGTACGGCCCCTCGGGCTGGATGGCCCGCATCCGCCGGAAGTAGTCCGCCGCCATCTCCTCGACGCTCTCCGGCAGCGGCTCCCCGCCGTCCAGGCCGCGCGCCTGCAGCCCGTACACCGGATACCGGTCCGGCAGGTGGCGGAGCAGCTCGGTGTAGCACCAGCTCAGCCCGTGCCCCGCGTGGACGCAGAACACCGGGCGCTCGTCGCCGTCGACCTCCCGCAGCGGCAGCACCGGGGCGAAGTCGTAGGACTCTCCCCCCTCGTGCAGCGCCGCCGCCAGGGCCTCCACGGTCGGGGTGAGGAACAGCGTCTGGACGCTCAGTTCCGTGTCGAGCCTGCCGCGGATCTGCGCGATCAGCTTCATGGCCAGCAGCGAGTCACCGCCGAGATCGAAGAAGCTGACGTCCGCACCGACCTTGGGCAGCCCGAGCACCTCGGCGAACAGGCCGCACAGCACCTCTTCCACCGCCGTCTGCGGCTCGCGGCCGGAGGCGGTGGCGATGTCGCCGGGGGCGGGCAGCGCGGCCCGGTCGAGCTTGCCGTTGACCGTCAGCGGCAGCGACTCCAGCATCAGGAACGCCGACGGTACCATGTGGTCGGGCAGGAGCGCCGCCAGATGCTCGCGGAGGTCGGCGGCGTCGGCGCCGCTGGTCGTGGGCACGACGTAGGCGACCAGGCGCTTGTCGCCGGGCCGGTCCTCACGGGCGATGACCGCCACCCGATCGACGCTCTCGTGCTCGGTCAGGACGGCTTCGACCTCGCCGGGTTCCACCCGGAAGCCGCGGATCTTGACCTGTTCATCCGCTCGACCGACGAACTCCAACCGTCCGTCGCTCGTCCAGCGGACCAGGTCACCCGTCCGGTACATCCGCTCGCCGGAGGCGAACGGGCAGGCCACGAACCGCTCAGCGGTGAGCGCCGGGCGGTTGACGTATCCGCGGGTGACGCCCGCACCGGCGATGTAGAGTTCGCCGGTCACTCCGGCGGGGACGGGCTGGAGGAACTCGTCCAGGACGAAGGTCTTGGTGTTGCCGATCGGACGGCCGATCGGCGGAGTGCCTGGAGCGTCCACGAGGCCGACCGTGGCCATGACGGTCGTCTCCGTCGGACCGTAGGTGTTCCACAACCGGTCGCCACCTGCCCACCGTGCGGCCAGGTCCGCCGACAGCCGTTCGGCACCCAGCACCCACCGGTTCACGCTCTTGACCTGCGTCGGGTCGAGGACGCTCAACAGAGACGGCACGATGCTCGCCGCGTCCACCCCGCGCTCGTTGAGCATCCGGGTGAGCGCTGCCGGTTCGGCGCGCTCCTGCGGCGTGGCGATCACCAACGCCGCACCCGACGACAGCGCCACCGCGATGTCGAGCACGGAGGCGTCGAAGCTGAACGACGCGAACTGCAATACCGACTTGCCCGGAGCCGCGCCCAGGACCGGCCGCAACGCCTCCACCAGATTGGCCATGCCGCCGTGGTGACCCATCACGCCCTTCGGACGGCCCGTCGAACCGGACGTGTAGATCACGTACGCCAGGCTCGCCGGGTCCAACTCGACATCCAGCGGCTCGCAGGACCGACCCGCGATCAACTCGTCCAACGAGTCGATCCGCAGAGACGCGCCGCTGTCGGACAGCATGAACCCCAACCGGTCGGCCGGGTACTCGGGATCCAGCGGAACGTACGCGGCACCCGCCTTCCACACGCCGACCATGGCGACGATCGCGTCCACACCACGCGGCAGGGACAGACCCACCACCGACTCACGACCGACCCCGGCATCCCGCAGGTACCGGGCCAGCTGGTTCGAGCGCGCCTCCAGCTCGGCATAGGTCAGCGACACCTCACCGCACCGCAACGCCACCGCGTCCGGGGTGCGCTGCGCCCACGCCCGGATCTGCTCGGGAATCGTGGTCCCGGGAATTTCCGCGGCCGTGTCGTTCCAGCCGGTGAGCAGCGCGTCGCGCTCCCCCTCCTCAAGGATCTCGATCCGGCTGACTCGGGTGTCGGCGTCGGCGGCGACCTGTGCCAGCACGTGGACCAGCCGTTCGGCGATGCGGCGGACGGTGGGCTCGTCGAACAGCTCGGTGGCGTACTGGATGTCGCCGCCGATCCCGGCGGGAGCCCCGTCGGGGCCGCGCTGTTCGACCAGCGTGACCGACAGGTCGAACCTGGCCGCCTCCGTGCCCTCCAGCGGCGGCATCGGCTGCACGTCCAGGCCCGGCAGCTCCCACTCGCCCTCGGCACGCGGAGTGTTCTGGACGGCGAGCATCACCTGGAACAGCGGATGACGGGACAGCGAGCGGGACGGGCTGAGGTCGTCCACCAGCCGTTCGAACGGCACGTCCTGGTGGGCGTAGGCGGCCAGGTCGGTCTCGCGGACCCGGGCGAGCAGCTCACCGAACGTGGGGTCGCCGCTGACGTCGGTGCGCAGCACCAAGGTGTTGACGAAGAACCCGGTGACGTCGTCGAGGGCGGCGTCGCCCCGCCCCGCGATCGCGGTGCCGAACGGGATGTCCGTGCCGGCGCCGAGCCGGGCGAGCAGGACGGCCAGCGCGGCCTGCGCGACCATGAAGACGGTCGCTCCGCTGCGCCGGGCGACCTCCAGGAGACCGGCGTGGACCTCCGGGTCGAGCCGGAGAGGCACGGACGCGCCCTTGAACGAGGGCACGGCGGGACGCGGCCGGTCGGTGGGCAGCGCCAGCTCTTCGGGCAGCCCGGCGAGCGCCTCGCGCCAGTAGCCGAGCTGGGAGCTGATCAGGCTGTCCGGGTCGTCCAGGTCGCCGAGGACCTCGCGCTGCCAGATCGCGTAGTCGGCGTACTGGACGGGCAGCGGCGCCCAGTCCGGTGCGCGGCCCTCCAGCCGGGCGGCGTAGGCGACGGCCAGGTCGCGGGCCAGGACGCCCATCGACCAGCCGTCCACCGCGATGTGGTGGGCGACGATCAGGAGCAGGTACTCGTCGTCTCCCAGCGCGAACAGCCGGATCCGCCAGGGCAGGTCCCTGCCGACGTCGAAGCCCCGGCTTGCCTCGGCCGCCACCACCTCGCCCAATTCGTCCTGCGTGACCTCGGTGACGACCAGCGGCGGGCGTCCGTCCGGTCCGGTCAGGATGCGCTGGACGGGGGTTCCGCCGGTCTCGGGGTAGATGGTGCGGAGGGTTTCGTGCCGGTCGGCGAGGTCGCCCAGGGCGGCTTCCAGGGCGGCCGCGTCCAGCCGCCCTGAGAGGCGCAGCGCCATCGGCAGGATGTAGCCGGCGCCCGCACCCGCTTCCTCCAGCCGGTTGAGGAACCACATGCGCTGCTGCCCGTACGACAGCGGCAGCACCTGCGGCCGAGGCCGGGCCGTGAGCGCCGGACGGACGCCGCCCGTCCCGGTCGCACTGACCGCCCTGGCCACGGCCGCGACGGTCGGTTCGGTGAACAGGGTCCGGATGCCGATCTCGGTGCCGAAGACCGCCCGGATCCGGGCGAGCAGCCGCATCGCCAGCAGCGAGTCACCGCCCAGAT
>NZ_BAABDO010000032.1:0-58423 GCF_039539665.1 Actinomadura keratinilytica | reverse complement strand
GGCGGGCGGCGCGCGCCCGGTGCGCCGGGCGCCCGGCCGCGAGCGCCGCCCGCAGCGGCGCCAGCGTGTCGTTGGTCAGCAGCCCCGCCCACACCAGGTCCCACACGGCCGCGACCAGATCCTGGTCGGACGCGGTGACGGTGGCGTTGACCCGGTCCGACAGCGTGCGGAAGAACAGCGCGCCGCCGTCGCCGAGGGCGTCCAGCACCGCCTGGTGCACGGGCGTCAGGGTGAGCGGCGCCGGCTCGGGCAGCAGCAGCGGCGCGGTGTCGGCCAGGTGCAGCGACACCCAGCCGTCGCCGCCCGGCAGCCCGCCCCGGCCGGCCCAGATCACCTCGCCCGCCGAGGTCAGCTCGTCCAGCAGGGCGGGGGAGTAGCCGGGGACGCGCGCCGGCAGCACCAGCGTCTCCAGCGCCGACGCCGGGACCGCCGCGCCCTGCAGCTGCTCGACCGCCTGCACCAGCGCGTCGATGCCGCGCAGCCGGGACCCGCCCGCGATGCCGTGCCAGGCGGGCAGGAACCGGCCCAGCGCCTCGGGCGGGGACGGCTCCACCTCGGCGCGCAGCCGCGCCAGCGACCGCCGCCGCAGCGTCCGCAGCACGCCGGTGTCGCACCACTCGCTCGCCGGCGGCCCCGAGATCGCCTCCACGGGCAGGAACTCGCCCTCCACCACGCGGCCCGCGCCGGCCAACCGCCGCAGCGCGTCGGTGACCACGGCCGTGCCCAGCCCGAACCGCGCGGCGACGTCGGCCGCCCGGAACGGCCCGTGCGTGCGCGCGTACCGGGACACCAGGTCGCCGAGCGGGTCGTCCAGCGGCTCCAGGAACGCCTCGGGGACGCCCACCGGCAGCGGCACGCCCAGCGCGTCGCGCAGCCGGGCCGCGTCCTCGACGGCCGCCCAGCAGTCGCGCCCGCCGACCCGCACCCGGATCGCCCGCCGCGTCCCCTCCAGCTGCGCCGCCCACTGCGGCCCCGGCCCGCCGCCGTCTTCAGCCGCGTCGCCCGCGGCGGGCTCGGGGGCCGTGCGGGCGGCCAGCTCGGCGGCGGTCAGCGGGCCCAGCTCGCGCAGCAGGTCGGCGACGCCCTCCACGTCGCGGGCCCGGCGCTCGGGCGTCAAACGCTGCAGCCGGCGCTCGGTGTCGGCGACGACCTCGGGATCGAGCAGCTCGCGCAGGTCGGCCTGGCCCAGCAGCTCCGCCAGCAGCGCCGTGTCGAGGGCCAGCGCCTGGGCGCGGCGTTCGGCCAGCGGGGAGTCGCCCTCGTACATGAACGCGCCGACGTAGCGGAACAGCAGCGACCGGGCGAACGGCGACGGCTCGGGCGTCTCCACCTCCACCAGCCGCGTCCCCCGGCCCGACAGGTCGCGCATGACCTGCGTCAGCCCCGGGACGTCGAACACGTCCTGCAGGCACTCGCGCATCGTCTCCAGCACGATCGGGAACGAGGGGTACCGGCTCGCCACCGCCAGCAGCTGCGCGGCCCGCTGCCGCTGCTGCCACAGCGGCATGCGCCGGTCGGGGCGGCGGCGCGGCAGCAGCAGCGACCGCGCCGCGCACTCGCGGAACCGCGCCGCGAACAGCGCCGAGCCGCCCAGTTCGTCCACCACGGCGCGTTCGATGTCGTCGGGGTCGAACACGACCAGGTCCGCGCCCGGCGGCTCGTCCATGTCGGGGATGCGGATCACGATGCCGTCGTCGGCGTGCATGGCCTGCGCGTCCACCCCGTAGCGTTCGCGCAGGCGCCCGGCGATGGCCAGCGCCCACGGCGCGTGCACCCGCGCCCCCAGGGGGGAGTGCACCACCATGCGCCAGTCGCCGAGCTCGTCGCGGAACCGCTCGACGACGATCGTGCGGTCGTCCGGGACGTGCCCGGTGGCCTCCCGCTGCTCGGCCAGGTAGGACACCAGGTTGGCGGACGCCCACTCGTCCAGCCCGGCGGCGGAGACGCGCGCGCGGGCCTTCTCGGCGGGCAGCCGGGCCAGCTCGCGGGTGAACGCCCCGAGGGCCCGCCCCAGTTCGGCGGGGCGCCCGGGGGAGTCGCCGTGCCAGAACGGGAGCTTGCCGGGCTGCCCCGGGGCGGGGGAGACCAGCACCCGGTCGGGGGTGATGTCCTCGATGCGCCACGAACTGGCCCCCAGGACGAACACGTCGCCGACCCGCGACTCGTACACCATCTCCTCGTCCAGCTCGCCCACGCGGGACGCCTTCTCCCCGACGAGGAACACGCCGAACAGGCCGCGGTCGGGGATGGTGCCCCCGCTGGTGACCGCGAGCCGCTGCGCCCCCGGGCGGGCGCGCAGCGTGCCGGTGACGCGGTCCCACACCAGGCGCGGGCGCAGCTCCCCGAATTCGTCGCTGGGGTAGCGGCCCGCCAGCATGTCCAGGGTCGCCTCCAGCGCCGACCGGGGGAGCGTGGCGAACGGGGCGGCCCGCTTGACGACGGCCTCCAGGTCGTCGACGGACCACTCGTCCATCGCCACCATGGCGACGATCTGCTGGGCCAGCACGTCGAGCGGGTTGCGGGGGTGCCGCAGCTCCTCGATCTCGCCGCGCCGCATCCGCTCGGCCACCACGGCGGTCTGCACCAGGTCGCCCCGGTACTTGGGGAAGATGACGCCCTTGGACACCGCCCCGACCTGGTGCCCGGCGCGCCCGACGCGCTGCAGGCCGCTGGCCACCGAGGGGGGCGACTCCACCTGCACCACCAGGTCGACCGCGCCCATGTCGATGCCCAGCTCCAGGCTGGAGGTGGCCACGACCGCGGGCAGCCGCCCCTGCTTGAGCGCCTCCTCGATGCCGGCCCGCTCCTCCTTGGACACCGACCCGTGGTGGGCGCGCGCGACCTCCCGGGGCGCCCCCTGCGCCACCCCCGCCTGCGCCATCATGTCGGCGGGCATCCCCGCGGCCCTCCGGCCCGGTGCCTGCTCGCGCCCGCCGCCGGTGGCGTCGCCGCCGCCGGTCAGGGCGCGCCTGACGTCCCGCATGCCGATGCGCCCCGGCTCGGCGTCGCCGCCCTGGGCGGGGGCGCCGGTTCCGCCCGGGGGCGGCGGAGCGTCGTCGGGCGGGCCGTCGGGCGGGACGAGGCGTTCGAAGGCCAGTTCGTTGAGGCGGCCGCACAGGCGCTCGGCCAGGCGGCGGGAGTTGGCGAACACCAGCGTGGAGCGGTGGGACTCGATCAGGTCGAGCAGGCGGTCCTCCACGTGCGGCCAGATGCTGCGCTGCCGCGGGTCCGCGCCGCCGGAGGCGTCCACGAACCGCCCGATCTCGCCCATGTCCTCGACGGGGACCACGATGTCGAGGTCGAACACCTTGTCGGACGGGGGCTGCACGACCGTCGCGGGCCGGGTGCCGCCCAGGAACGCCGCCACCTCGTCCACCGGCCGCACCGTCGCCGACAGGCCGATGCGCTGCGCCGGGCGCTCCAGGAGCGCGTCCAGGCGTTCCAGGGACAGCGCCAGATGCGCGCCGCGCTTGGTGCCGGCGACCGCGTGCACCTCGTCGGCGATCACCGTCTCGACGCCGCGCAGCGCCTCGCGGGCCTGCGAGGTGAGGATCAAAAACAGCGACTCGGGCGTGGTGATCAGGATGTCCGGCGGGCGGGTGGCGAGCCGGCGGCGCTCGTCGGCGGGGGTGTCGCCGGACCGGACCCCGACGCGGATGTCCGGCTCGGGCAGGTGCAGGCGGCGCGCGGCCTGCCGGATGCCGGTCAGCGGCGCCCTCAGGTTGCGTTCGACGTCGACGGCCAGGGCCTTCAGCGGTGACACGTACAGCACCCGGCACCGGTGCCGCGGATCGGCCTTCCCGCCCGCGCCGCCCCGGCTTTCGGCGTCCCGGCGTCCGGCGCCCGCCGGCGCGCCGCCCGCGGCGAGCCGGTCCAGCGACCACAGGAACGCCGCCAGCGTCTTGCCCGAGCCGGTGGGCGCCACGACCAGGGTGTCGGCGCCGCTCGAAATCGCCTCCCACGCGCCCGCCTGCGCCTCCGTGGGCGCGGCGAACGCCCCGGTGAACCACGCCCGCGTGGCCGGAGAGAAGCGTTCGAGCACGTCAGCGGTCATGCAGCCATCCTGCCTCGCGGGTCCGACAGAGCGCGTCGGGGTGACGTGCATCACGTTGTAAGTGGTCGCTTTCAGAGTTGAAGTGTCAGGCAGGGACGAGTCGGTCCGCCCCCCGAGGAGCCCCCCATGTCCTTCGCCCTGTTCGCCATCGGCGTGACGGCCCTGCTGCTCGCCGTGAACGCCCACGCCCCCCGCCACTCCGCCGCCCTGGCGGTGCCCAGCTTCTTCGCCGGGTGGCTCGCCATCGAGCTGGCGCCCCACCTGCTGGTCGCCGAAGCCGTCGGGATCGGCCTGACGGCGGCCTACGGAGGGCTGGGCGCCTGGCCCGGATGGGCGGGGCTCGGCGCGGGGCTCGTCGGCATGGCCGGGACGGCCGCCACGATCGTCGCGTCCCGCCGCACCGTCGTGACCCTGCGCGAATGCGGCGCGCCCATGGAGATCGACCCGTCCGAGACCCGCAAGACCTCCCGCTACCCGATCTCCCACCTCGTCCTCCCGCCGCTGTGCCTCATCCCACGGCGCGGCGTGCGGGTGCACCGCAATGTCGAGTACCGCCGGGAAGGACGGCTGCGCCTCAAGCTGGACGTCTACCGGCCCGCGTCCTCCGGGGAGCGACTGCGGCCAGGGGTGATGCAGATCCACGGCGGGGGCTGGGTCATCGGCGACAAGCGCGAACAGGGGCTGCCCCTCCTCAACCACCTGGCGGTGCACGGCTGGGTGGGGTTCAACGTCAACTACCGGCTCAGCCCCAAGGCGACCTGGCCCGACCACCTCATCGACCTGAAGCACTTCATCGCCTGGTACCGGGAGCACGCCGCCGAGTACGGGGCCGACCCCGACTTCCTGTGCGTGACGGGTGGTTCCGCCGGGGGCCACCTGGCCGCGATGGTGGCGCTCACCGCAGGTCAGGCCGAGTACCAGCCCGGCTTCGAGGACGCGGACACCTCCGTGCGGGCGGCGGTCCCGTTCTACGGGGTGTACGACCTGGTCACCCCGGGGCTGTGGCCCGCCCCCATGGGGGCGACCGCGCTCATGCAGCGCATGGTGCTCAAGAAGTCCTTCACCGAGGACACCGAGGCGTTCGTCAAGGCGTCCCCCATCGCCCACCTCCGCCCGGACGCGCCGCCGTTCTTCATCGTCCACGGCAGCCACGACAGCCTCGTCCCGGTGGCCGAGGCGCGGCGTTTCGCGGAGCGGCTGCGGGAGACGTCGCGCTCACCCGTGGTCTACGCCGAGATGCGGGGCGGCCAGCACGCCTTCGACGTCTTCCCCTCCTACCGCACGGCCCGCGTCGTGGAGGCGGTCGAACGGTTCCTGACGGGGCTGCACCGGCAGCACGCCGAAGGCGTCCAGGGGCACGCCGAAGGCGCCCGGCGGCCCTCCGTGCCCGGTGAGATCACCGACTCGGTCGACGGGGGCCCGGTCGGATAGCGTGGACGGGTGCGGCTGACACAGTTCTGGGAACGGATGAACGAGCAGTTCGGCGAGGGCTACGCGGAGAGCGTCGCCAAGGACTACGTGATGGCCGAACTGGGCGGCCGCACCATCGAGCAGGCCCTGGCCGACGGTGAGGACGCCAAGAAGGTGTGGCAGGCCGTCTGCGCCACGTTCGACGTGCCCCCGCACCTCCACTGACGTCCGCACCGTCCCCGGGCGGCCCCGTGCCTCCCGGGTCAGCCGTAGACGGCCATGGCGGTCACCAGGCCGATCGCCACGTTCGCCACGCCCAGCAGGACCACCGCGGGCTCCAGCTTGGACTCCTGCACGCAGCCGCGCACGTCCACCCCGACCAGGCGGTCGAACACCAGCACGGCGAGGGCCTGCGCGACGACGCCGACGCCGCCGAACACGGCCACCCGGATCAGGCCCTCCAGCAGGTCCCCGCCCGCCGAGTAGATGGCCACGGCCACGATGAGGCCGATGCCGATCGTCGCCGCGCAGGCCAGGAACGTGGCGTTCGGGCTGCGGTCGCGGCGGATGATCGAGATCAGTCGGCCGGGCGTCGTCCAGTCGACGACGTAGAAGCCCAGGACGAACAGGGCCAGGCCGACCGCGGCATAGGCGAAGATCGCTCCGACACCCTCGGCGAGGATCGGCCCGAGTTCGTCGTCGAGCGCGAGTGACATCGTTCTCCTTAGGGGTTTTCCGGGGATCCGGTCACAGGGGAATCCGGTGCGGGACGAAGGACGAGGTGTCGTCCGTGATGAGCCCGGCGGTCTCGCGGATGCCCAGACCCGCCGACTCGTCCTCGACCACCCACGCGCCGAGCACCGGGCGGTAGCCGTCGAACTCGGGCAGCGGGCAGAACTCCTGGAAGACGAAGCCCTCCCGCCCGTACCGGCCCGCGGTGTGCTGCTCGGTGCCGTCGCGGGTGACGATGCTCATGCTGGCGCCCTCGCGCCCCAGCAGCGGCTTCTTGACGTACGCCGTGAGGTCGGACGGGGTGTTCAGGTAAGTGGGCAGCAGGTTGGGGTGGCCCGGGAACAGCTCCCACAGCAGCACCAGGAGCGCCTTGTTGGACAGCACCATCTTCCAGATGGGCTCGATCCACGCCGTGGGGGCGTCGGCGACGTGCCGCCCGAACGGCTCGGCGACGATCCACTCCCAGGGGTACAGCTTGCACAGCGTGCGGATCTCGTTGTCGTCCAGGTCGACGAACCGTTCGCGCTGCGGGTCCCAGCCGATGTCCTCCATGGCGATCGCCACGCCCGGCAGGCCCGCCTCCTCGGCGGTCTCCTGCATGTAGGCGATCGTCATGACCTCCTCACCGGTCTCGTCGCCGTTGGTCCAGGCGAAGTGCAGCGGCCCCTTGCCGAAGCCGGGCGCCATCGCCTTCCAGCGGTCGACCAGGCGCTCGTGGATGGAGTTCCACTGGTCGTCGTCGGGGTGGACGTCCTTGAGCCAGTACCACTGGATGATGGAGCTCTCCACCAGCGAGGTGGGGGTGTCGGCGTTGTACTCCAGCAGCTTGGCCGGGCCGGTGCCGTCGTACCACAGGTCGAACCGCCCGTACAGGTGCGGGTCCCTGCGGCGCCACGACTCCTCGATGAGGGGCGCCACCCACTCGGGTATGCCGAGCACGTGGTAGCGGCCGGTCTTCACCACATGCTCCACCACCTGCAGGCACATGCGGTGCAGCTCCTCCACCACCTCCTCCAGGGCCAGCACCTCGTCCATCTCGAAGTCGTAGTGCACGGACTCGTCCCAGTAGGGGCGGGAGAGGTGCTCCGGGTGGGCGGTCCTGTGGAAGGCCAGCCCCTGGGCCTCGATCCGGGTGGTCCAGTCGGGCCGGGGCGCGGAACGGACGCGTCGCAACGTCAGCTCCCGCTGCGTCCGCTGCCGCCGAACCCTCCGCGGAGGGTCTTGCCGGTGCTGGACTTGATCTTGCCCCTGCTCGGGGCGTAGTGGCTGCCGCCGGAGACATAGGAGGAGCCGGAGCTGTCGCTGCTGCGCCTGCCGCCGTAGTACCAGAAGTAGCGGCCGTAGTCGGGGGAGGTGTACGAGTAGGTCCGCTCGCAGAAGAAGTCGGGGACCACCTTGTAGCCGCCTTGGACGTTCCCTGTCGGGATGGCCCGGCGGTCCACGCAGTACGCGATCGTCGTCTTGGAACTACAGGCCACCAGCGTGAGCGACAGGGCGCTGACCATACCGATCTTCACCGCCCGGGAACTGAGCCGGGGCCGCGGGATGTCCTGTGGGGGCAAGGGACACGTCCTTACGAAACGAGACGGCGACCGCTTGGCGGGTTCCGTAACCGGGGGTGAAAGGTGCCCGCCGGCGACGGATCCGCGTAGCGGAGCCATAGCTTAGGGGTGCTCGATCATGGGACGGAAGCCGCTGCTGTCCCGGTTCCCCCCGATATGGATACGCGCTCCCGAGTGCGGTGCGTCACCGTGCGTCCGCGCCCCGCCCCGCTCAGTCGGGGATCGGCAGGTGCGCGTACAGGTCCATCGGGTCGACCGTGGACGGCAGGTCGCTGACCTGGCCGTCGCCCACCTCCACCACCCGCCACTGGCCGTCCTCGCGGCGCGCCATGTCGGTGGTGATGAACCGGCAGCCGAGGCTCCGCACGGCGGGCGCCACCGCCTCGTACTCCGGTTCGATCTCCACGTCGGGGTTGTCGGGGTGCGGCCCCACCAGCGCGGGTTCGCCGTCCACCCACCACACCCGCGCCTCGCCGGCGCCGTCGAAGCGTTCGTACTCGCGTACGACGATCCCGCCCGCCAGGAAGTCGTCCTGCAGCGCGATCATCTTCGCCACCACCGAGCGCAGCTGCGTCAGGTTCCTGACGTCCGGCACGAAGCACGCCTGCTCCCACTCGTGCTTGCGCGACTTGACGTAGTCCTTCACGACGGCGGGGCCGGGGGACAGGGGCCGCACCAGCTCGGCCAGGTCGCCGGGGTCCCCGCGCGGGTCCACGGGCCGCCACACGCTGTGCGGCGTCAGACCCGCGAACGTGTCGTGCCAGCCCGGCAGCTCATGCGCGCGTTGATAGTCCTCGGGGTGGGTGAGCAGGATCGTGCCCCGCTGCTTGAGGGCCGAGGCGAGGGCGGCGTACTCGCGGCTGGTCATCATCCAGCCGCGGTACCAGGCGGGCCCGAGATCGTCGGGGACGGCCCGTATCGCGGAGTCGATATCGCCCCGCCGCAGGGCGTCGTGGTCGATCAGGGCCGTCTCGCCGTAGTGGTCCCGCACGGCGGCGGCCTCGCGGGCGAAGTGTGGGTCAACGCGCCGGGGGTGGAGCGGATCGACGCAGAATAGGACGGTCAGCGTCATGGTCATACCCTCCGTGACTGCGCCAGCGTACGGCGTCCGGGGCGCCCGGCGCACGGAGATTCCGGGTCAAAACACCACACGATCTCATGATCGAACGGATGTTCGGTAGAGTGAGCCGCGCACGCGACGTTATCCACACGCCGGCCGGCATCTCGAAACTGTCGGTGGCTCCCCGTAACGTCACCCGTGAATCGGCCGGGCTCACCGGGCCGCGACAGCACCGGACAGACAAGGGGCACCTCAATGGCAGCGAACGACCGGGAGAAGGCTCTCGAAACGGCACTGGCCCAGATCGAGCGCCAGTTCGGCAAGGGCTCGGTGATGCGGCTGGGCGACGAGGCGCGGGCACCGGTCGAGGTCGTGCCGACCGGTTCGATCTCCCTCGACATCGCCCTGGGCATCGGCGGCCTGCCGCGCGGCCGGATCGTGGAGGTCTACGGCCCCGAGGGCAGCGGTAAGACCTCCATCGCGCTGCACGCGGTGGCCAACGTGCAGAAGAACGGCGGCATCGCCGCGTTCGTCGACGCCGAGCACGCGCTCGACCCCGAGTACGCCCGCAAGCTCGGCGTGGACATCGACGCCCTGCTGGTGTCCCAGCCCGACACCGGCGAGCAGGCGCTGGAGATCACCGACATGCTGATCCGCTCCGGCGCCATCGACATCGTGGTCATCGACTCGGTGGCCGCGCTGGTGCCGCGCGCCGAGATCGAGGGCGAGATGGGCGACAGCCACGTCGGCCTGCAGGCCCGCCTGATGTCGCAGGCCCTGCGCAAGCTCACCGGCGCGATCAACCAGACCAAGACCACCGCGATCTTCATCAACCAGCTGCGCGAGAAGGTCGGCGTGATGTTCGGCTCGCCCGAGACCACCACCGGCGGCCGGGCGCTGAAGTTCTACGCCTCCGTCCGCCTGGACGTGCGCCGCATCGAGACCCTCAAGGACGGCACCGAGCCGGTCGGCAACCGGGTGCGCGTCAAGGTCGTCAAGAACAAGATGGCCCCGCCCTTCCGCACCGCCGACTTCGACCTGCTCTACGGCCAGGGCATCAGCCGGGAGGGCGGCCTGATCGACCTCGGCGTCGAGCACGGCTTCGTCCGCAAGTCCGGCGCCTGGTACACCTACGAGGGCGACCAGCTCGGCCAGGGCAAGGAGAACGCCCGCAACTTCCTGCGGGCCAACCCCGACATCGCCGACGAGATCGAAAAGAAGATCAAGGAGAAGCTGGGCGTCGGCCCCAGGCTCGACAAGGAGGCTCCGGAGACCGCCGTGGCCGCCGCCCCGTCGGCCGCGCCCGCCGCCTCCCGGACCGCGGCCGCCACGGCGCGCAAGGGCGCCAAAAGCGCCAAGCCCGGTGATTCCTGACGGGGAATCCGCCGATCCGGGTGACTACTGACGAAGAGTGGGCGATGATCTCGTATGCAGGGCGGCGGCGCCTTGCCCGGCACCGGCGGACCGGTGCACGGTCCTTCCCCGATGGCGCCGCCGCTCCCGAGGGCCACGATGAGCGCTCACCCTGAACCACCCGACGAGTCACCCGGCGAATCACCCGGCGAATCACCCGGCGACGGGGCACCCGGCACGCCCGCATGGCTCATCCCGCCGGCCGACAACCCCTGGGGCGAGCCGCCCCGCCCGCCGAAGCGGCAGCGGATCCCCGCCAACCCGTGGGGTGAGCCCGCCGCACGGTCCAAGGGGGAGGCGGGCCCGCTCCCGTTCCCCTTGGCGCCGCCACCCGAGCGTCCCGCCTGGACCCCGCCGTCGTCCGGCGCCAACCCGTGGGCCGAAGCCGCCCCTCGCCCCTCCGAACCGGTCGGCACCGGCACGGCCCAGCCCCTCGCCGCCGAAACGAGCGGCCCCCGGGCACCGACCGCCGCACCCCAGGCCGGGGCCGCCACCCTTGAGACCGAGCACTTCGGCGACTCCACCGACCGATCCGGCACGCCGAACCTCGACCCGGACGACACGGGCACCGCTAGGAGCGCTGACTCGACCTCACAGGAGGCCGCCTCGCCCGGTGCCCCCGAGCAGGCCCTGCCGCTCCAGCAGGCCGGGCCGCCCGGGCCGCTCCAAGACGGTCCTGAGCAGGTCACCGGAGGTCCTGCGAAGCGACCGAGGAAAGCCCCAACGGCAGCCCCCGAAGCGGCCGGACCTGGCGGGCGCCCACCGGCCCCCACCCCTTCCGACGGCCCCCGGCCGGCCAACCCTTGGCTGGAGGAAGCCGACCGTCCCGCAGAGCGCACGAGCGACCCGACACGCAACACCCCTGGCACGGCGCAGAGCCATGCCCCCGAAACGCAGGCGGCCGCCGCAGAGCTCCGCACATCCGCCCCGGAGCGCCCCCGGCCCCTTCACAAGCCACAGGGCGACACCGAGGGCGACGACAGCGCCGATGAGGCGGCGTCCGGTCGTGCGTCGGCGAGTATCGGCCCGGAGGCGGATGCTCAGGCAGACCGCTTGCCGAACGGCGGCCGTGGCCGTGTTGGCGCCTTCGCTCGGATGCCGAGGGCCGACGAACCGGCATCCGATACGCGGGGCGGCGACGCGGCGGACGACGGCAGCGGTGATGACGCCGCGTCCGGTGATGCGCTGACGGGTGTCGGGTCGGAAGTGGATGCTCAGGCGGGTGGCTCGACGGATGGCGGCCGTGGTCGTGCCGGTGCATCCCTTCAGGGGCTGTGGGCCGGTGGTCCGGTGTCGGATGTGCGGGGCGGCGACGCGGCGGACGACGGCAGCGGGGATGACGCCGCGTCTGCTCGTGTGCCGCGACCCGGTGGGCTTGCCCGAAAGGCACAGGCGGATGGCGCGGTGGGTGATGCGTTGTCCGGCCCGGTGGTGCAGTTCGGCGGCCCGGAACCGGATGTGCGGGCAGGTGCCGCAGCGGGCGACAACGGCGCTGGTGACGCCGGGGCCGGGCGTGCGCTGAGGGGCGGCCCAGGGGCGGAGGCGCGGGCGGAGGGCGCGGCGCGAAGGCATGCCGCTGGCGGTGATGGCGGTGGCGTGGGCGGCCGCAGGCGGGGTGCGGATGGGCGGCGTCGGCGGGGGCGGACGGCGGGCCGCGAGCATCGGGCAGGGCGCGGCGAGCCGCTCGGGTCGGTGTGGGACGCGGGTTTCCGGCAGGACGGTGCCGGGGCGGCTGCGAGCGGCGGTCCGTCCGTCGAGCGGCCCGACGGCGATGACCCCGACGGCAGGGTGGAGGCGCGGGCGCGGGAGATCTGCCTGCGGATGCTGACCGCGGCGCCGCGCACCCGCGCGCAGCTGGCCGACGCGCTGCGCCGCAAGAAGGTGCCGGACGAGGTGGCCGAACGCGTCCTGGGCCGCTTCACCGACGTCGGGTTGATCGACGACGAGGCGTTCGCACAGGCGTGGGTGCAGTCGCGGCACCGCGGACGCGGACTGGGCAAACGGGCCCTGGCCGCGGAACTGCGGCGCCGGGGCGTGGCGGACGAGACCGTCAAGGAGGCGGTGCAGTCCCTCGGCCCGGAGGAGGAGGAACGCACGGCCCGGGAGCTGATCGCCCGGAGGCTGCCCGCCACCCGCGGCCTGGACACGGCGAAACGCACCCGGCGGCTGGTCGGCGTCCTCGCCCGGAAGGGGTACCCGCCGGGCCTGGCATACCGCGTGGTCCGCGAGGCGCTCGAGGAGGACGGCGCGAACGACGTCCCGGAGGGCGAGTGGGAGCTTGAGTGAGGCGGCGAGGCCGTCGGCGGCGCTGTCCGGTCACCCGGCCCCGGCGGCGTCCGGCGTGCGGAGGCGCCGACCGCCCCTCGCTGCTCGGCATGCCCCTCGGGGCTGCTCGGGAAGGCGGGGACGGGCGTGTTCTCGCGGGCTGCGGCGGGGCGTGGCGGCCCTGGGCAGGCGGTGTAAGGGAGCAGGTCGGCGGATGTGCGGACGTTGGTAAGGAAGTCCTCACGCGGGCGTTCGGTTAGTCCGGAATGCCCTTCGTTTGCTTGCTCATTACCTCCGTGCCGCTTACCGTTACGGCAGTGAGGAGTTACTCCGCGCACCGCGGATTGCCATACGCCCGAGCACGTTCGAGCAGCTGAGAGGTGGACAGGTAGAAGATCGCCGCCGCGCATACCGGGCCGCCCGCCGCCGGTCCGGACGCCGACCGTGCACCGGCTCGGCCGCCGCGCCGCGGGTAAATCCTCGCTGACCAGGGCTCCCGGCCGAGAGGGGCCCGCGGCCGAGGAGGGGTCTGCCTCATGGAGAGCGTCCTGTTGGGTGCCGCGCTGCTGGTGACCCTGGTCGCTCTCGTGATGGTGCTGCGACGTCCGGGCGTCGTGCCGCCCCCCGCCCCGGCCGAGGACGAGCTGGACGCGGTGCGCCGGGAGGCCGAGCAGATCCGTGCCGCCGCCAAGGCGGACGCCGAGCAGATCCTCGAACGCGCCGAGACCCAGGCCCAGCAGATCGCCAGCTCGGTGCGCGCCGAACTGGACGAGGAGGCGCGGACGCTCCGCGACGACCTCAAGACCCTGCGCGACGACCTGGAGCGGCGGGAGGCCCGGCTGGCCGAGCGCGAGCAGCGGCTCGACGCCGAGGTGCGGCGCCTGGAGGAGTGGTCCGCCAAGCTGGCGGAGACCAAGCGGACGCTCGCCGAACGCAAGGAGGAGCTCGGCCGCCTGGAGGAGGAGCGCCGCCGCGTCCTGGAACGCGCCGCCGGGCTGACGGCCGAGGAGGCCAAGACCGAACTGGTCCAGGCGATCGAGAACCAGGCCAAGCGGGAGGCCATCCCGATCACGCGGGAGATCGAGAACGCGGCCCGGGCCGAGGGCGAGAAGCGCGCCCGCAAGATCGTGACGTTGGCGATCCAGCGGGTGGCCAGCGAGCAGACCGCCGAGTCGGTGGTGTCGGTGCTGCACCTGCCCGGCGACGAGATGAAGGGCCGCATCATCGGCCGCGAGGGCCGCAACATCCGCGCGTTCGAGTCCACCACGGGCGTCAACCTGATCATCGACGACACGCCCGAGGCGGTGCTGCTGAGCTGCTTCGACCCGGTGCGCCGGGAGGTCGGCCGGCTGACGCTGGAGAAGCTGGTGCTGGACGGCCGCATCCACCCGCAGCGCATCGAGGAGGTGTACGAGCGCAGCAAGCGCGACGTCGAGCAGCTGTGCATCCGGGCCGGTGAGGACGCCCTGGTCGAACTGGGCATCACCGACATGCACCCGGAGCTGATCGCGCTGCTCGGCCAGCTGCGCTACCGCACCTCCTACGGGCAGAACGTGCTCAAGCACCTCATCGAGTCGGCGCACATCGCCGGGATCATGGCCGCGGAGCTGCGGCTGCCGGTGGAGCTGGCCAAGCGCTGCACGCTGCTGCACGACATCGGCAAGGCGCTCACCCACGAGGTGGAGGGCAGCCACGCGCTGATCGGCGCGGAGATCGCCCGCCGGTACGGCGAGCACGAGGACGTCGTGCACGCCATCGAGGCGCACCACAACGAGGTCGAGGTGCGGACGGTGGAGGCGGTGCTGACCCAGGCCGCCGACGCGATCAGCGGCAGCCGCCCCGGTGCGCGCCGCGAGTCGCTGGAGGCGTACGTCAAGCGGCTGGAGCGCCTCGAGCAGATCGCGCGCGACAAGCACGAGGGCGTGGAGAAGGTGTTCGCCATGCAGGCGGGCCGCGAGATCCGCGTGATGGTCAAGCCGGAGGCGGTCGACGACATCCAGGCCCAGGTGATCGCCCGCGACATCGCCAAGCAGGTCGAGGACGAGCTGACCTACCCCGGGCAGATCCGCGTCACGGTCGTCCGCGAGTCCCGCGCCACCGAGTTCGCCCGCTGATCGGGAAGACCGCCCGGCCGGGCGTCATGAGGGCTCGCCCGCCGACGGGGCCGTCAAAGCGTTCTGGACAGGCTGAGACGCCGACGGGCTTGCCGGGCCTCGCCTCGGGGCTGTCGGGGCGTCTGCCGCGGGATCAGGCGTGCCTGCGGGCGCGCCGGGGCGCGGGGTCGGACGTCGTTGTCCGGCCCACCGGGAGTCGGGCTCGGATTCGTCGGGTTTTGCGGGTGCTTGTGTCCGGGGGTCAGGAGAGGGTGAGGGGCTTGGCGTCGCGTGGGGTGAAGCCGAGGGTCTGGCCGTAGAAGGCCAGTTCGGCCTCCAGGCAGGCGATGACGGTCTCGGCGCGGCGGAAGCCGTGGCTTTCGCCCTCGAACGTCAGGTAGGCGTACGGGACCTTCTTGGCGGCCAGGGCCTGGGCGAAGCGCTCGGACTGGTCCGGGGGGACGATCGGGTCGTCCAGGCCCTGCAGCAGCAGGACCGGGCAGGACGTCTTGTCGGCGCGGTTGAGGGGGGAGCGCTCCTCGTAGGCGCGCTCGAACCCCGGCAGCGGCCCGACCAGGCTGAACAGGTAGCGCGACTCGAAGTCGTGGGTGGCGTCCGCGAAGGTCTTCAGGTCGCTGATGCCGAAGTAGGACGTGCCGGCCTTGAACACGTCGGTCTGGGTGACGGCGGCCAGCGTCGTCCAGCCGCCCGCGCTGCCGCCGCGGATGGCGATGCGCGCCGGGTCGGCGATGCCGCCGGCGGCGAGGGCCCTGGCCGCGGCGACGGCGTCCTCGACGTCCACCACGCCCCATTGGCGGCGCAGGCGCTCCCGGTAGGCGCGGCCGTACCCGCTGGAGCCGCCGTAGTTGACCTCCACCACGCCGATGCCGCGGCTGGTGAAGTAGGCGCGCTCCAGGCTCAGGACGCTGGAGGCGCGGCTGGTGGGGCCGCCGTGCACGAACACCACGAACGGCGGCAGCTCGTCGGCGGGGCCCTCGGCGTCGGGGCTGGCGGGCGGGTAGACCAGGGCGTGGACGGGGCGTCCGAACGGGCCCTCGAGCTGCTCGGCGCGCGGCCGGGGCAGGTAGGCGGCGTCGGGCAGGTCGGTCAGCTCGCTGCGCAGGGCCTCGGAGCGGCCGGTGGCGGTGTCGATGCGCACCACCGTCGGCGGGGTGGTGGGGCCTCCGGCGATGCCCACCACGGCGGTGCCGTGGGCGGACAGCGCGGGCTGCCAGTGCTCGTAGGGGACGTCGACGTCGGTCAGTTCCAGCGTCTCGGGGTCGTAGATGCCCAGGCGCATGTCGCCCTCCCCGTGCAGGACGGCGAGACGGCCGTCCTCCAGCAGGGCGTAGGGCATGCCGCCGAGCGTCCACAGCGGCGCGGCGAACTCCTCCTCGGCCGGGTACAACGCGGTGGCCGACTCCCCGTGCAGGCCCACCTGGTAGATGTTCCACCACCCGGGCCAGTCGGAGACGACGTACAGGGACTCCTCGTCCCGCCAGATCGGCGCCAGGGCCGATTCGGTGAGGCCGCCCTTGACGGTGTAGGGGGTGACCGCCTGGCCGTTCTCAAGGGTCGCCACGCGCAGCTCCGTGCCCTCCCACGGCATGCGGGGGTGGTTCCACTGCACCCAGGCCAGGCGCCCGCCGTCTGGGGAGGGGGCGGGGCTGGCGTAGAAGTCGGCGCCGCTGACCAGTTCCCGTATGGCGGAGGCGTCCTGCGCGGCGCTTCCGTCCAGGGGGACGGCGACGATGGCGCGGCGGATGCCGTCAGGGGTGTGCCCCTCGCACACGCACCACACCTCGGCCCCGTCCGGGGACAGGACGTAGTCGGCGTAGCGCAGGCCGCCGGGGACGGCGGGCTCGGGCGTCAGGGGGCGGGGCTTGGCGTCGCCCGGGTCGAGCCGGTGCAGGCGCTGGTCCTCGTAGTGGGAGAAGACCAGCGCGTAGCCGCCGGCGACGGGCACGGGCAGGTACGAGCGGCCCCCGTACTCGTGGACGCGCGTGCGGGCGTCCCAGGGCGGCGGAAGCAGTTCGGTGCGATGGCCGGCCCGCAGATGGATGACCGTGGTACGCCCGCCCTCCTCGGGGCGGGTCTCCTGCCACCACACGTCGGAATCGTGAACGGTGGGGAAACCGAGGCGGAGCCGGGCGCGGGCGACGTCGGCGGCGGAGATGGGGGACGGCCAGGAGCCGTAGGGGAGAGTCGCACGAGCGGTCATATGCGAATCGTCCCGCATACAGGCACCGGTTGGGGCCATGACGGGGCAGTTGACCTCGGAAAGATACAAGGCGTTCACGTGGGACGCCCCAGCGGCGGGTCAACGCCGCGGCAACCCGGCGCATCCCGGCCGTTCATCTGGGCTTTCCCGACGTGAAGGGGGCGCCGACGCTTGTGGCGCCGGCGCCCCCTGGGGTGGGAGAGGGTGATCGGTCAGGTGGCGGCGCCGGTGGCGCTGCCCGCGGGGGCCATGCCGGGGGCGGGCGGCGCGCCCGTCCCGGTCCCCATGGTCTTGGCGGACGTCTTGCGGCTGCGGCGGCTGCGGCCCTCCAGCCAGGTCGCCACCCGGCTGAGCGCCATGTTGATCGCGATGTAGATGACCGCGACGACCAGGCCCGCCTGGATGAGGTTGTTGTTGTAGTTCGGCGGGATCTGCTTGAACCCGGCCTGGAGCAGCTCGGCGTAGGCGATGATGAAGCCGAGCGCGGTGTCCTTGAGCAGGACGACCAGCTGGCTGACGATCGCCGGCATCATCGCCGTGACCGCCTGCGGCAGCAGCACCAGCCGCATCACGCCGTTCTTGCGCAGGCCGATCGAGTAGGCGGCCTCCGCCTGCCCCTTGGGCACCGACAGCACGCCCGCCCGCACGACCTCGGCGAGCACCGAGCCGTTGTACATCACCAGGCCGAACACCACCGCGGCGAACGCGGGCACGGTGATCGTCCCGGCGTTGATCTCCACGCCGAAGATGGAGAAGAAGTAGTCCACCGACATGCGCTGGAGCTGGCCCAGCGGGGACTCGGCGATGACCGGGCTGATCTTGTTCGGCAGGAAGAACGCCAGGAAGATCAGGATCAGCAGCGGGATCGCGCGGAAGAACTCCACGACCGCGCCCGCCGGGACCCGGATCCACCAGTGGTCCGACAGCCGGGCCAGGCCGAACACCGCGCCGAACAGCAGCGCCAGCACCGAGGCGACCGCGGCGGCCTTCAGGGTGTTCCACAGGCCGGGCAGGATCAGGTTGTCCCAGACCTGCCACTCGATGAACGGCTTCCACAGCCGGCCCTCGAACTGGCCCTTGTCGGCCAGCCGCCAGACCAGCGCGGCGATCACGGCGAGCACCGCGACCGCCGACACCGCGGTCAGGATCCGGTTGCGCGCCTGCGCCCGCGGGCCGGGCGCGTCGAACAGAACGTTGGCTTCCTTGCTCATCGCGCCACCGCCATCCGCTTGGCCAGCCAGCCGAAGAAGAACCCGGTCGGCAGGGTGAGGATCATGAACCCGATCGCCACGCCGATGAACAGCGGGATCGCACCGCTGCTGAACGACGGCAGGTCGAGCAGGTCCTTCATGACCGTCGCCGTCTCGGCGTAGCTCGCGGCGGCCGCCACCGTGGTGTTCTTGATCATCGCGATGAAGATGCTGCCCAGCGGGGCGATCACCGTGCGGAACGCCTGCGGCAGGATGATCATGCGGAGCGACTGCATGAAGGTCAGCCCGATCGACCGGGCCGCCTCGGCCTGGCCCAGCGGCACGGTGTTGATGCCCGAGCGCAGCGCCTCGCAGACGAACGCGCCGGTGTAGGCCGACAGCCCGATGACCGCCCACCAGTAGTAGGTCGTGCCCGGATCGTCGGAGAACTGCAGCGCCAGGGTGTCGTTCAGGCCCAGGGCGCACATGAGCAGCACCAGGGTCAGCGGCGTGTTGCGCAGGACGTTGACGTACACCGTCCCGACGGAGCGCAGCACCGGGACGGGCGAGACCCGGAAGCTCACCAGGATCGTCCCGATGATCAGGGACAGCACTCCGGCGCCCACGGACAGGCGCACGGTGGCCCAGAAGCCTTCGATGATCTTGTCGAAGTTGTCGAAGAACGGGCCGAAGTCGAATAGCTCGCTTAGCTGTGACATGACGTTCCAGCGTTCGGGGACATGCCGCTGCCGCCCCGGCGGGCGCGCCCGCGGCGGACGCACCCGGAGGCGCCCATCGGGGACGTGCGCCTCCGGGGAGGACACCGGCGCGGGACGGCCTCAGCCCGCGGCGGGACCGGACCCGGGCGGGGCGGCCCGGGGCCGCGGCCCGGCCGGCGGGCTCAGGCCGTCATCCAGCGGTCGGTCTCAGGCGCAGCCTTCCATCTGCGGAGCGGTGGTGACGAGCTTCAGCCCCGTGCCCGAGAAGTGCTTCTCCAGCAGGGTCTTGGCGGTGCCGTCGGAGTACATCTTCTGGATGGCCTGGTTGACGGCCTCGCAGGTCTCGGTGTCGCCCTTCTTGATGCCGACGCCGTACTTCTCGTCGGTGAAGGGGTCGTTGATGACCTTGAACGAGCCCTTCTGCTGGTTGGCGAACCCGGCCAGGATCAGGTCGTCGGTGCTGACCGCGTCCAGCGCGCCCGCCTTCAGCTTGGCCGCGCACTCGGAGTAGCTGGAGGCGTCCACCAGCGTCACGCCCGAGATGCCCAGCTTGCCGTCCGGCGGGCCCTCGGTCACGCGGCGGAACGAGTTGGAGCCGGCCGCCTTGCACAGCTTCTTGCCCTTGAGGTCCTGGGCCTTCTTGATGGAGTCGTCGTCAACCCGGACCATCGTGTCCTGGTGGGCGACGTAGTACGGGCCGCCGAAGGTGACCTGCTGCTTGCGGGCGTCGGTGATGGAGTAGGTGGCCACCACCAGGTCGACCTGGCCGCCGCCCAGGAAGGACTCGCGGTTGGCGGACGTGGTCTCCTTGAACTCGATGCCGCTCTCGGGGACGCCCATCTGCTGGGCGATGTACTTGGCGACATCGACGTCGAAGCCCTCGAAGGTGCCGTCGGGCTTCTTCAGCCCCAGGGCGGGCTGGTCGTACTTGATGCCGACGACGAGCTTCTTGGTCTCCTTGGCCTTGGCGACGACGCTCTTGGCCTCGGTCTTCTCGGTGTCGCTGCCACAGGCGGCCAGCGCCAGGGACAGCGCCGCGGCGGCGCCGATGACAGCGCCGAAACGACGTACTCGCATGCTGTGGTGCACCTCTGCTTTCTGCTGGAGTCCCCGTTGCTCTCAGTGCGTAAGGATTTTGGAGAGGAAGTCCTTGGCGCGCTCGGTGCGCGCATTGGTGAAGAACTCGTCGGGGGTGTTCTCCTCGACGATCTGACCGTCGGCCATGAAAACGACCTTGTTCGCCGCACGCCGGGCGAAACCCATCTCATGGGTGACCACGATCATGGTCATGCCCTCCCGGGCCAGCTCGGTCATCACGTCGAGCACCTCGTTGACCATTTCCGGGTCCAGCGCCGAGGTGGGCTCGTCGAACAGCATGACCTTGGGCTTCATGGCCAGCGAGCGCGCGATGGCGACGCGCTGCTGCTGCCCGCCCGACAGCTGGGCGGGGTATTTGTGCGCCTGGCTGGCGATCCCGACCCGGTCGAGCAGCTCCATCGCGTGCTTCTCGGCCTCCTGCTTGGGGACCTTGCGCACCTTGATCGGCCCGAGGGTGACGTTCTCCAGGATCGTCTTGTGGGCGAACAAATTGAAGGACTGGAAGACCATGCCCACGTCGGCGCGGTGCCTGGCCAGTTCCTTGCCCTCCTTGGGCAGTTCCTTGCCGTCCACCAGGATCCTGCCGCCGTCGATGGCCTCCAGGCGGTTGATCGACCGGCACAGGGTCGACTTGCCGCTGCCGGACGGCCCGATGATGACCACGACCTCGCCGCGGTTCACCGTAAGGTTGATGTCCCTGAGGACGTGCAGATCGCCGAAGTGCTTGTTGACGTTCTCCACCACGACGAGAGGCGCCGCGCCCGCGTTGTCGTCCTGGGGCCCGCCGTCGACCTTGGTGACCTCCTCGGCCACGTCCTTGCCGAGGTCGGGCCCGCCTCCGCTGTCCGTCATGGGCTCGGACTTTACGACATCCGCGGCGGGGCTCCGGCTTCGGAGCGGTACCGATACGATCACGAATCCGCACGTCGGCGGCATGTTCGCGGGCTCCGGGGCCCCGGCCGGCGCGCCGCCGCGCGACGATGATCGCACGTCAGGGCACATGTCTCCCCTCCGCCCCCGCGGGTGCCGCCGTGCCCGGGGCCGGTACCGCTTCGTGACCTTGACAGCGGGCGCCCGGGCGTGCCGGAGCGGCGCGCGGTGCCCGGGGCGGCGCGTACCCTTGGTGATTGCCATGACCGCACCTGCAGACAGCGGCGCCCGTACGTACGAGATCCGTACCTACGGCTGCCAGATGAACGTCCACGACTCCGAGCGCCTGGCCGGGCTGCTGGAGGCGGCCGGATACGTGCGCGCCGACGGCGCGGAACCCGACGTGGTGGTGTTCAACACCTGCGCCGTCCGGGAGAACGCCGACAACCGGCTGTACGGCAACCTGGGCCATCTGCGCCCGGTCAAGGACGGGCACCCGGGCATGCAGATCGCGGTGGGCGGCTGCCTGGCGCAGAAGGACCGCGACGCGATCGTCAAGCGCGCGCCGTGGGTGGACGTGGTGTTCGGCACCCACAACATCGGGTCGCTGCCCGCCCTGCTGGAGCGCGCCCGCGTGCGGCGCGAGGCGCAGGTGGAGATCGAAGAGTCGCTGGTGACCTTCCCCTCGACGCTGCCGACGCGGCGCGAGTCGCCGTACGCGGCATGGGTGTCGATCTCCGTCGGCTGCAACAACACCTGCACCTTCTGCATCGTGCCGTCGCTGCGCGGCAAGGAGCGCGACCGCCGCCCCGGCGAGATCCTCGCCGAGATCGAGGCGCTGGTCGCCGAGGGCGTCATCGAGATCACCCTGCTCGGCCAGAACGTCAACGCCTACGGCTCGGGGTTCGGCGCGCTGGGCTCGGCCCCCGACGACGTCCGGGAGATGACGGCGGGCGGCCAGTCGGCGTTCGCGGGGCTGCTGCGCGCCTGCGGCGGCGTCGCGGGCCTGGAGCGGGTGCGCTTCACCTCGCCCCACCCCAAGGACTTCACCGACGACGTCATCGCCGCGATGGCCGAGACGTCGAACGTCATGCCGTCGCTGCACATGCCGCTGCAGTCCGGCTCGGACCGGGTGCTGAAGCGGATGCGCCGCTCCTACCGGCAGGAGCGCTTCCTGGGGATCATCGAGAAGGTCCGGGCCGCGATCCCGGACGCGGCGATCACCACCGACATCATCGTGGGCTTCCCGGGCGAGACCGAGGAGGACTTCGAGCAGACCCTGCACGTGGTGCGCGAGGCCCGCTTCTCCGGCGCGTTCACCTTCCAGTACTCCAAGCGTCCCGGCACCCCGGCGGCCGCCATGGACGACCAGGTGCCCAAGGAGGCCGTGCAGGAGCGCTACGAGCGTCTGGTCGCCCTCCAGGAGCAGATCTCCTGGGAGGAGAACAAGAAGCTGGTGGGGCGCAGCCTGGAGGTGCTCGTCGCCGAGGGCGAGGGGCGCAAGGACGGGGAGACGCGGCGGCTGTCCGGCCGCGCCCCCGACAACCGCCTGGTGCACTTCCGCGCGCCGGACGAGCCCGTCCGCCCCGGCGACATGGTCACCGTGGAGGCCACCTACGCCGCCCCGCACCACCTGGTCGCCGACGGGCCGGTGCGCGCCGTGCGCCGCACCCGGGCGGGGGACGCCTGGGAGGCGCGCCGGGGCGAGTCCAGGCCGACCGTGTCGCTGGGCATGCCGACCATCGGGCGCCCCGCGGCGCAGCCCGCCTCGTCCGCCTGCTCGGCCCACTGAGGCGCCGTACCGGGCTGCGCGGGTCTCCGCCCGCCTCCGCCGCCGCAGAGGGGGCGGGGACGTGCTCCTCGCCGGGGCGATGCGCGCATCCGCCCGCCCGCCACCGGCTCCGGACCGGATCTGACGCCCGGCAAGGGCGCAGACGGCCGCCTGGGGCGGCGCGCCGGTTCCGCGGCAAGGCAGCCGCGCGCTTCGGGCGGCCCGCGAGCACGACCACCTGCCGGAGCGGCCGCCCCGTGCGCGCCGCGACGTCGGCCCGCGGGGCGCACCGCGCCGCGGGCCATCCGACGGCGGACCGGACGCTTGATTATTCGGGCCGGTCGGCGTCGCCCCGGCGGCTGCGGTCGATGTACTCGTCGGCCCTGCCCTCGGCCTCGTGGATCTGGTCGGAGTACTTGCCCCCGGTCTTCTCGTCGATCTTGTGTCCGGCCTTCTCCACGCCCTGCCGGGCCTTGTCGGAGTGCTGGCCGAGCATCGACTTGACCTTGTCGACGATGGACATGCTCATTCCCCCCGAATTGGTGTGCGACGCCCCGGAGAGCGCCCGTATGAACCGTCTATACCCGCACGCTTGCCACAATTAAGCCCGTGACCTCACCCGATGTGATCGCCGTGGTGGGCCCGACGGCCGCCGGCAAGTCCGACCTGGCGGTGGAGCTGGCGCTGCGGCTGGACGGCGAGGCCGTCAACGCCGACTCCATGCAGCTGTACCGGGGCATGGACATCGGCACGGCCAAGCTCACCCCCGAGGAGATGCGGGGCGTCCCGCACCATCTGCTGGACGTGTGGGACGTGACGGTGACCGCCAGCGTGGCCGAGTACCAGCGGCTCAGCGACCGGGCCATCGCCGACATCCGGGAGCGGGGCCGCACGCCCGTGCTGGTGGGCGGTTCCGGGCTGTACGTGCGGGCCGCGCTGGACCACCTGGAGTTCCCCGGGACCGACCCCGCGGTGCGCGCGCGCTTGGAGAAGGAGCTCGCCGAGGTCGGCTCCCACGCGCTGCACGGACGGCTGCAGGAGGTGGACCCCAAGGCGGCCCAGGCGATCCTGCCGAGCAACGGGCGCCGCGTCGTCCGGGCCCTGGAGGTGATCGAGATCTCGGGGCGGCCGTTCAGCGCCACCCTGCCCGAGCACCGCTACCGCCACGACGCCGTACAGATCGGCCTGCTCGTGCCCCGTCCCGAGCTGGACCGGCGCATCGCGGCGCGGGTGGAGCGCATGTGGCGGGCGGGGCTGGTCGACGAGGTCCGCGAGCTCGAGCGGCAGGGCATCCGCAACGGGCTCACCGCCTCCCGCGCCCTCGGCTACGCCCAGGTGCTGCGGTACCTGGCCGGGGAGTGGACCGAGGAGCAGGCCAAACAGGAGACCATCCGCGCCACCCGGCGGTTCGCACGCCGCCAAGAGTCGTGGTTCCGCCGCGACCCCCGCGTGCACTGGCTCCCCTACGACGCGCCCGACCTGGTGGCCCGCGCGCTGCGGATACGATCGACCACATGCGCTTCGTCAAGGGACACGGGACAGAGAACGACTTCGTGATCGTGCCTGATCCCGGCGGTTCCCTGGACCTCACGCCCGCCATGGTGGCGCGGCTGTGCGACCGGCGCGCCGGGATCGGCGCCGACGGCGTGCTGCGCGTCGTCCGCACCAAGGCCATGGGCGACGCCCACGCCGCCGCGGCCGACGACGCCGAGTGGTTCATGGACTACCGCAACGCCGACGGCTCCGTCGCCGAGATGTGCGGCAACGGCGTCCGCGTCTTCGCCCGCTACCTGGTGGACGCGGGTCTGGCGGGGCCGGGCGAGTGGAACGTCGCGACCCGGGCCGGGCTCCGGAGGGTCTCCTTGGGGGCGACCGGTGACGTGAGCGTCGCCATGGGCGCCCCCGTCCCGCTGGGGGCCGGGCAGGCCGCCGTGGACGGACGCACCTACACCGGCGTCCGCGTGTCCATGGGCAACCCGCACCTGGCGTGCCCCGTCGACGAGCCCGTGGCGACGCTCGACCTGACCCGCGCCCCCTCCTTCGACCCGGAGGTGTTCCCCGAGGGGGTCAACGTGGAGTTCTTCCGCGCGGTGGGGGACCGGCACCTGGAGATGCGCGTGTACGAGCGCGGCTGCGGGGAGACCCGCTCCTGCGGCACGGGAACCGTGGCGACGGCGGCAGCGGCGGCCATCGACCCCGACACCGGGACGATCCCCGAGGGCGTGTGGACGGTGGACGTGCCCGGCGGGCGGCTGACCGTCACCTTCGACGGCGTCACCAGCCACCTGAGCGGCCCCGCCGTTCTGGTCGCCGAGGGCGACATCCGCTCCGACTGGCTGTGACCGGCGGAGTAAGCAAAGGGTTCCCGGAAGGGTCGGGACCTTTGTCCCTGACCCCCGGGACCGCGCCCGGCCTAGCGTTCTACCTGCACACCCTCTGGTGGATGGCACCCGCGGGCCGGGAAGGGAGCCCCGGTTCCGCGGACGTGCCCGAGGGCCGGCGGCATCCTTCTTGGCGGGGGGCGGTCGCCGGCCCTCCACTCTCGCGCCCCGACGGATGCCGCGGGGGCGTCGTCGGAAGGCGCGGGGACGGGCACCCGGGCACGGGTGGGCGCCGTTAGGACGTCAGCCGTGCCCGTGGTTGCCGTTGGAGATGGGCAGCCAGGCGCGCACCAGCGTGCCGCCGTTCGGGCCGGGCCCCACCGTGCAGTAGCCGCCCAGCTCGGCGGCGCGTTCCCGCATGGACGTCAGGCCCACCCCGGCGCGCGGCTCGGACGGCAGGCCGACGCCGTCGTCCCCGACGGTGACGTGCAGGTCGCCGTTGAGATGCAGCCGCACCACCGCCGCGTCGGCCTTGGCGTGCCGGTGCACGTTGGTCAGCGCCTCCTGCACGATGCGGTACGCGGCGACCTCGGCGGCGGCGGGCAGCGTCGTCAGGTCGCCCTCGACCTGCACGTCCACCCGCGGGCCCTTCCCGGTGGACACCACCCCGCCCAGGGCGCGGATGGCGCCGGCCAGGCCCAGGTCGTCCAGCGCGGGCGGACGCAGGTCGTAGACCAGGTCGCGCACCTCGCCTATGGTGCGGCCCATCATCGACCGCAGGTTCTCCAGCAGGGCGTCGACGGCGGCGGGGTCGCTCCGCAGGGTGACGCGGGCCGCGTCCACCGTCATCGCCAGGCTCGCCAGGGTGGGGCCCAGCCCGTCGTGCAGGTCGCGGCGCAGCCTGCGGCGCTCCTCCTCGCGGGCGCGCAGGATGCGCTCGCGGGAACGTTGCACATCGGCGGCGAGCCGGGCCGCGTTGGCCAGCTCCGCCAGGTTGCGGGCCAGGACGCCGGTGAGCCGCGGGTCCGGCGGGCGCCCCGGGGCGGGGTCGAACAGCAGCCGCCCCACCGTCTCCCCGTACCACACCAGGGGGACCCGCTGGGGCCGCTCGCCCAGGGAGCCGCTCTCGGCCGACATCAGCCGCCCGTCCCGGTCGGTCACCTCGATGGCCACGCCCGTGGCGTGCAGCGCCTCCCGCACGGCCTCCGTCGCCATCGACAGGGCGCCGGACGGGCCGGGGGCGGTCTGCATGAGCGCCTGCAGCCGGTCGGCGATGCGGTACGGGTCGCGCTCGCCGTGGATGATCCGGTCGACGGCGGCCTGCAGGCGGCGCCGCGCGGGCTCGAACACCGCGCCCGCCGCGATGGCCCCGGCGAGCCCGGCCAGCGGCCCCCGCTCCGCGGCGACCAGGCTGGCCATCCCCAGCAGCGCGAAGTACACGCCGGTGATGATGACGATCAGCCCCGAGTAGACCAGCGTCCGGCTGATGACCAGGTCGATGTCGAACAGCCGGTACCGGGTGATGGCGACGGCCACGCACAGCGGGACGCCGGCGACCGACACGTTGCGCACCACGTCCCCGATCGGGGTGGTCTCCCCGACGTAGATGACCGCCATCGCGATCACTCCCGGGTACACGACCCAGGCGATCTGCCTGCGCACCTCGGGCGACGAACGCACGAACCGGATCGCCACCGACGTCAGCGCCAGCGCCAGCGTCCCCAGGATCGTCGCGCTGATCGGCAGCGGGATGTCCTGGAACGGGTAGACCGACACGCCGTTGTGGAACTGCCGCGCCTCCGGGTCGACGGTCAGGTGCACGCACACGATCAGCGGCACGGTGCACGCCGCCGCCAGCACCGGCGCGAACCACCGGGACACCAGCCGCCCGTCCGGGAAGATCAGCGGCAGGACGAGCGTGAGCACGAACGTGTCGACCGCCCACAGCCACTGGCCCAGCCACGTCCACAGCCAGGCCCCGGCCCAGCCGTGCAGCTGCGACAGCGGCCCCAGGTTGAGCGCCAGCACGTACACGCCCGCGCTGACGCCGCTGCCCAGCATCACCCAGCCGACCCGCAGCCCCGGCCGGTACCGCAGCAGCAGCGCCGCCGTGGGCGCCCAGATCACCGCGACGAGGATCTCGGGGTGCCACCACACCATCCGGCGGTCGGCGGGCAGCCAGCACCCCAGTACGAGCGACCCCACCGCCGCCAGCACCGCGCACAGAGCCAGCGCTAAGACCGCTCCGCCCCTGCCCCTTACCCGGCCCCGCTGCACCGTGCCCATGTCGAAGGCGCTCCCGACCCCTACCGAGAAAGAAGTAATGGAATGTTAAAGCGTCCTGCTGCTCACCCCGCGCTTTTACGTGTCCGGCTATGGACACCTTTCCGTCACCTGAGCTGGAACCAGAACGCCCGCTCGACCGTCCGGTAGGGGGGGAGGAGTCCAGGCGCGCGCCCGTGAGCAGTGTGCGGGTCGATCTGCCGGCGTCGGCGGGCGCCCTCCGTGGCGGCGCCTTCGCGGCTCGGGGGGTGGCATGGATCCGGAGGCGGCCGACACGGCCCTGTTCGAGGCCATCGAACGAGGCGACGCATCGGCCGTCGAACACGCGTTGGCGTGCGGCGCCGATCCGAACGCGGTGGACCCGCGGTTGCCGGCTCCGTTCCTGTTCCGGGCCCTGTCGACCGCGGCCGCGCGCGGGAACCCCGAGATCGTGCGTGTGCTGCTCGCGCGCGGCGCCGACGTCGACGGGCGGGACGCGGGCGGCGGAACAGCGTTGATCTGGGCGTGCAACGGCGGCTTCGTCGAATGCGCACGCCTGCTCCTGGAGGCAGGGGCCGACGTCCACCTGCGCAACGACGACGGTTACACCGCCCACGGGCGCATCCCCGGCGACCGTAGGGAGCTCATCGAACTGCTGCGCAGGTACGGGGCGACCGAGGGCCGGACCTCCTGACGGCGCCGCGTCGTGCCGCGTTCGGCCGTTGCCGTGAGTGCGGCGCGGTAGGCGACGGCCCGAACACTGCCCGAACTTCGTACCGCACGTGGTCCGTCTCCTTGCGGCTGGGCTCTGTGGCGTGGGCGCTGGGTCCGGTGACGTGTGGTCGGCACGCGTTCCTGACGCGGCGTCCTGAGGCGAAGGGGGCGGGCGCCTCAGGACGGCGGGACTCGTCTCCGCACACGATGAGGGTGTCGCCAGACGGAGTACTGCCGCCGCTCACGCGACGGCAGGGCGGCAGAGCACACGCCCCGGTCACGGCCACGTCTTCCATGGCGTGGCCGTGCCGGACGTCCGGTGGCCGCGTTCACGGCCGCCTCGCAGGGCGGGCCTCGAACCTCGACAGGGGCGGGTTCGAGGCACCGTTGCACCGAACGGCCTTGCCGCAGGCCATGGCTTGCGGCCGGTCCGGCTGAGGGCGCCGCGCCGGTGGGTGCGGGCGCGACGGGCCGGTCGAAGCGCTCTGTCCGCGCCGGGCGGGGCTGGGCTCAGGAGGAGGACTCGGGCGGCGCCGCGGTGCTGTGCCTGAGGGCGTACAGCCCGTCGCGGATCGTCTCGGGCGAGACGTCGCCGAGGATGACCCGCTGGACCATGAAGCCGGGAAGCAGCGCCAGCAGCGTCTTGGCCACCGCCTGCGGATTGGTGTCGGGAGGCAGTATGCCGACGTCGCGCAGGCGTTCGGCGTAGGTCGCCCACAGCGCGTGCACGGGCCGCAGGACGCTTGCGATGTGCTCCCTGTAGCCGGAGTCGTGCATCGCCAGCGACCACGCCTGGGGCGCCAGCGCGAACGAGCCCAGGTACGACTCGCCGATCTCCACCATGTGCGTCATCAGGCGCTCCAGGGCCTCCTCCGGGGGCGGCGGCGGGTCCTCGGCGACGATCTCGTGCAGCGTCCCGCCCATCATCGCGATGGCCTCGGAGGCGATCGACTCGACGATCTCGGTCTTGCTCTTGAAGTACCGGTAGACGGCCCCGGCGGACAGGCCGGCCTCCGCGAAGATGTCCTGCATCGACGTCTCGTGGAAGCCCTTGCGGATGAAGCAGGCGCGGGCGGCGTCGAGGATCTGCTGCCGGCGCTGCTCCAGGTGCGCTTCGCTGACTCGCGGCATGGCCACAATGTAAAACGAATATTCGTTCTTGACAAACCCCGGCCCCTCCGGCACGCTGAGCGTCATAAAGAACGAACGTTCGCTTTCGTCAGGAGGCAGCCGTGTCCCCCACCGCGTCCCCCGCTGCGTCCCCCACGCAGGCAGGACGGATCGCCGGCATCATCGTCGCCGTCGTGGTCGTCCAGTTCCTCATGCTCGTCGCGTTCGCTTGGCCGGCGGCGCGCAGCGCCCCCCAGGACCTGCCCATCGTCGTCGCCGGGCCCCAGGCGCAGGCGGTGGCCCAGCGACTGGAGCAGCAGCGGCCCGGGGCGTTCGACGTCAAGACCCTCCCCGACGAGGCGGCCGCGCGGGAGGCGCTCACCGACCGCGACGCCTACGGCGCCATCGTGACCACCCCCCAGGGGCCCCAGGTGCTCGTCGCGTCCGCGGCCTCGCCGGCCGTCGCGCAAGTGCTCCAGCAGCTCGCCCAGAACATGTCGCCCTCGGCCACGCCCGCCGTTCCCGTCCGCGACGTGGTGGCGGCCGACCCCGACGACCCCAGGGGAGCGGGCTTCGGCGCCCTGGCGCTGCCCCTGGTGATGTCCAGCCTGGCCGCCGCGGTCATCGTCACCTTCCTCGTTCACGGCATCGGCCGGCGGGCCGTGGCGGTGACGGGCATCGCCCTGCTGGGCGGGGCGTGCGCGGCCGCGCTCGCCCAGGGCTGGCTCTCCGTGCTCCCCGGCTCGTACCTGGCCGTGGCGGGCGTCATGGCGCTGGCGATCGCGGCCGTGGCCGGTGTGATCACGGGCTTCACCTCGGTGATGGGGCGGCCGGGCATCGGCGTCGGCGCGGTGCTGTTCATGCTGATCGGCAACCCGCTGTCGGCCGCCACGTCGGCGCCGGAGATGCTGCCCCAGCCGTGGGGCGACCTCGGCCAGCTGCTTCCCCCCGGCGCCGCGGCCACGCTGCTGCGGTCGGTGGCCTTCTTCGACGGCGCGGGAGCGGGCGCGCCCCTGGCCGTGCTGCTCTGCTGGATCGCCTTCGGCGCCCTGCTGATGACCGTCGGCGGGCTGCGCGGCCGCCGCGCCGAGGCGCCCGAGGGCGCCCGGGGCGAGCCCGTCCCGGTGCACTGACGCCGATTCGCTCCTTCCCGACCCCGGTGGGCCCGCCGCCCGCCGGGGTCGTCCCATGTATGCGCCCGGACCAGCGGTTTTCCCACGGCCAACCCGCCGAGATCGGCTCGTCGTCCCGCGCTTAGAGTGAGCGATTAGTAGCATTCCGTCACGTCGCGTGCTCGGGGAGGGGGGTGGCATGACGACGTTCCTGCTGCGGCGGTTGGCCGGGCACGCCGTGCTCGTCGTGCTGGCCGCCAGCGCCGCCTACCTGCTCGCCGCCGCGGCGCTGAACCCGCGCTCCAACTACGCCGACCGCAGCCCGCGCCCGCCCGACGCCGTCGTCGACGCCGAGCTGACCCGGCTGAACCTCAACGACGAGACCCCGCTGCCGCAGCGCTACGCGGTCTGGGCGCGGGGCGTGCTGCACGGCGACTTCGGACGCACCTGGCAGGGGGAGCCGGTCAACGACGAGCTGTGGCGGCGGCTGCGCGTCAGCCTGCGGCTGCTGGCGGCGGGCGCGGTGCTCGGGGGCGTGCTGGGGGTCCTGCTGGGGGTGTACGCGGCGTCCCGCAACGGCCGCATGGCCGACCGGCTCATCACGTTCGGGTCGTTCCTGCTGCTGGCCGTGCCGGTGTTCGTGCTGGCGGTGCTGCTGCAGCTCGCCGCGAGGCAGGTCAACGAGTTCACCGGGCTGCGCCTGTTCGAGTGGGTGGGCGAGTCGTCTCCGGGGGCGGGGGAGGGGCCGTTCGGCGCGCTCGGCGGCTTCGGCGACCGCATCCGGCACCTGCTGCTGCCCACGGCCACCATCGCCCTGGCCCAGTTCGCGCTCTACTGCCGCTACCAGCGCGCCATGATGCTGGACGTGCTGGACGCCGACTTCGTCCGCACCGCCCGCGCCAAGGGTTTGCGCCGCAGGGACGCGCTGCTGCGGCACGGCCTGCGCACGGCGCTGATCCCCATGACCACCTACTTCGCCTACACGTTCGGGCTGCTGCTGCTCGGCGCGATGTTCACCGAGAAGATCTTCGGCTGGCACGGGCTGGGGGAGTGGCTGGTCGACTCCATCACGCGCGGGGACGTCAACGTGGTGGCGGCCGTCAACTGCTTTGCCGCCGCCGCCGTGCTGCTGGCCGGGCTGCTGTCGGACGTCGCGTATGTCGTCCTCGACCCCCGCGTGCGGAGGAGGGCGGCGTGAGCGGCAACGGTGCGAGGGGCCGCGGCCCGTGGGGCGGCGGCCATGCGAGGGACGGCGGGATGAGCGTCGCGGGCCCGCTCGACCTGCCCTCGCCGCGCGCGCTTGCGGCGCGGCGCGTACTGGGCAACGGGCGGGCCGTGACGGGGCTCGTGCTGCTGGCCCTGCTGTTCCTGCTCGCGTTCGCCGGGCCCCTGGTGTCCCCCTGGGGCCACGACGAGATCGACTTCACCGCGTTCCGCCGGCCCCCGTCGCCGGAGCACTGGTTCGGCACCACCGGCAGCGGACGGGACGTGTTCGCGCTGACCGTGCGCGGCATGCAGAAGTCCCTGCTCATCGGATTGTGCGTGGCCGTGCTGTCGACGGGCCTGGCGGCGGTGGTGGGCGCCGTGGCCGGATACCTGGGCGGCTGGGTCGACAGGCTGCTGATGTGGGGGGTGGACCTGTTGCTGGTTCTGCCGTGGTTCCTGGTCGTCGCCGTGCTGTCCCCGGCGCTGGGGGGACGCTGGCCCCTGCTCATACCGCTGCTGGCCGCGTTCATGTGGATGGTGACGGCCCGCATGGTGCGCGGCATGACGCTGTCGCTGCGCCACCGCGAATACGTCCTGGCGGCCCGCTTCCTGGGGGTGAGCACCCCCCGCATCATCGCCCGCCACATCCTGCCGAACCTGGCGTCGCTGCTGATCGTGGACGCGAGCCTGGGGGTCAGCGTGGCCATCATCGCCGAGAGCGCCCTGTCGTACTTCGGCTACGGGGTGCGGCCTCCCGACACCTCGCTGGGCACCCTCATCGCCGACGGCAGCGGCACCGCGCTCGCCTACCCGTGGCTGTTCGGGTTCGCCGGGGGGCTGCTGGTCCTCATCGTCGTCGCGGTCAACCTGACCGGTGACGGGCTGCGCGACGTCCTCGACCCGGCCGTCCCCCAGCACCCCCGGCCCCGCCCCAGGCCGCGCATGCCGTGGCGGTACGGGGGGCGCACATGAGCGTCCTGACGGTACGGGACCTGCACGTCACCTACCCGCCGGGCGTGCGGGCCGTCCGCGGCATCAGCCTGGAGGTGGGGGCCGGCGAGGTCCTCGGCGTCGTCGGCGAGTCCGGCTCGGGCAAGACCGCCCTCGCCCTGGCCGTGCTCGGCCTGTCCCCCTCCGGCGCGGACGTGCGCGGCTCGGTGCGGCTGCGCGGCCGCGAACTGGTCGGCCGCTCCGACGCGGAGATGTCGCGCCTGCGCGGACGCGACATCGCCATGGTGTTCCAGGACCCGCTCTCCGCGCTGACCCCCGTCCACGCCGTCGGCGACCAGATCGCCGAGACGATCCGGGTGCACGCGGGCGCCACCCGCCGCGCCGCCCGCGCGCGCGCCGTCGAACTGCTGGACCTGGTGGGCATCCCGGACGCGCCCCGCCGCGCCCGCGCCTACCCGCACGAGTTCTCCGGCGGCATGCGGCGCCGCGTCATGATCGCCATGGCGATCGCCAACGATCCGGTGGCGCTGGTCGCCGACGAGCCCACCGGCGGCCTGGACGTCACCGTCCAGGCGCAGATCCTCGACGTGCTGCGGGTCGCCCGGGAGGCCACCGGGGCGGCCGTCCTGCTGATCACCCATGACCTGGGCGTGGTCGCCGGCGTCGCCGACCGCGTCATGGTGATGTACGCGGGCCGCGCCGTGGAGACCGCACCGGTCGACCAGATCTACCACCGGCCGCGCATGCCGTACACCATCGGGCTGCTCAGGTCGCTGCCGCGCGCCGACGGGGCGGTCCGCCCGGTGCCGATCGACGGCGCGCCGCCGTCGGCGTCCGCGCCGCCTGCGGGATGCGCGTTCGCGCCGCGCTGCCCCGTGGCGCTCCCGCGGTGCGGCGACACGGTCCCCGAACCGGCGCCGGTCGGGCCGGGCGGCCACCGCGCCGCGTGCCTCAACATCGAGGCGACCGCCGACCTGGACGCGGTGTTCCCCTACCGGCCGGCGGCGCGCCTTCCCCAGGCCCCTCCGCGCCACCAGCGGCCGGTCGTGCTGAAGGTGGAGGACCTGGTCCGGCACTACCGGCAGCGGCGCGACCGGCCGGTCCACGCCGTGGACGGGGTGACGTTCGACGTGCGCGCGGGGGAGACGCTCGGGCTGGCCGGGGAGTCGGGCTGCGGCAAGACCACCGTGCTGATGGAGATCCTCAATCTCGCCCGGCCCCAGCGCGGCCGCATCACCGTCTTCGGCGAGGACACCGCCGCGCTCGCCGCCGCCGACCGCAAACGGCTGCGCCGCGACCTGCAGGTGGTGTTCCAGGACCCGTTCTCGTCCCTGGACCCGCGCATGCGCGTCGCCGACATCCTCGCCGAGCCCCTGTCCGCGCACGGCATGCCCGGTCCGAAGATCTCGCTGCGGGTGCGGGAGCTGCTGGGCGTGGTCGGGCTGCGGGAGGAGCACGCCTGCCGCTATCCGCGGGGCCTGTCCGGCGGGGAGGCCCAGCGCGTCGGCATCGCCCGGGCCCTGGCCCTGGAGCCGCGGCTGCTGCTGCTGGACGAACCCGTCGCCGCCCTGGACGCGTCCGTGCAGGCCGGCGTCCTGGAGCTGCTGGACGAGCTGCGCGCCCGCCTCGACCTGTCGTACCTGTTCGTCGCCCACGACCTGGCGGTGCTGCGCCATGTCGCCGACCGCGTCGCCATCATGTACCACGGCCGGCTGATGGAGGTCGGCGCCGCGTCCGCGGTGTACCAGAGGCCCGCCCACCCCTACACGCGCGCGCTGCTGGACTCCGTCCCGCTGCCCGACCCCCTGCGCGAACGCAAGCGCCGTCGCATCCCGCTCCAGGGCGACCCGCCCGATCCCTCCGCGCCGCCCGCCGGATGCCGTTTCCGCCCGCGCTGCCCCCGGTACACGGCGCTCCGCAACGACGCCCTGCGGCGCAGGTGCGAGACCAGCGATCCGGCCCTGCGCGTCTTCGACCCGTCCGCGGACCGCCTGGTCGCCTGCCACCACGCGGAAGGCGTCAAGTGAGCCGCCGCCTCTTCGCCGTCGAGCCGCTGCCGCGCGCCGTCTGCGCGATCGGCCTGGCCGTGGCGCTGCTCGCCGGAGCGGGCGGATGCCGCGGCACCGCCGACAGGCCCCGGGTGGACGCGCGCAAGCTGCCCGCCTCCGACGTCAACCGGACGCCTCGTGAGCAGATCCGGGACGGGGGCACTCTGCGGTGGCCGCTGCCCGAGTTCCCCACGCAGTGGAACTTCCACCACGTCAACGGCACCAAGAGCGTGGTCACCAACGTCCTGCAGGGGCTGCTGCCCCACGTGATGCGGGTCGACGCCAAGGCGGTGCCGCACCCGGTCCCCGAGTACGTGGAGTCGGCCCGGGTGACGCGGGAACGTCCCGAACAGGTCGTCACCTACCGGCTCAACCCCCGGGCGAGGTGGTCGGACGGCACCCCCATCACCTACCGCGACTTCGCGGCGCAGGCGCGGGCCCTGTCCGGGCGCGACCCCCGGTACCAGGTGGCCATCAACACCGGGTACCGCAACATCCGCAGTGTCGAGCGGGGGGCCGACGACCGCGAGGTGGTGGTGAGGTTCGCCCGGCCCTACGCGGACTGGCAGGCGCTGTTCAGCCCGCTGTACCCGGCGTCCACCACGTCGGATCCCGTGACGTTCAACACCGGGTGGCAGGGGCGGATGGGCCCCACCGCCGGGCCGTTCCGGCTGAAGAAGATCGACCGTACGGCCAAGACCGTCACCGTTGTGCGCGACCCCCAGTGGTGGGGGCGCCCCGCCAAACTCGACCGCATCGTCTACCGGGCGATGGACGTGGCGGCGATGCCGGAGGCGTTCGCCAACGGCGAGATCGACCTGATGGACGTCAACGTGGACGCGGGCACGCTGCGCCGGGCCGAGGGCGTCCCCCACGCCGACATCCGCCGGGCGGGAGGCCCCGACTGGCGGCAGTTCACGCTCAACGCCGCGTCCCCGCTGCTGGCGGACGTGCGGGTGCGGCGCGCGGTCATCCTGGGCATCGACCGCGACGCCCTCGCCCGGGCCGCGCTGGGGGACCTGGGCTGGCCCGCCCAGACCCTCGGCAACCACTTCTTCATGAACACCCAGGAGGGCTACCAGGACAACTCCGGCGACCTGGGCCGCCACGACCCGGCGGCGGCGGAGCGGCTGCTGGACGAGGCGGGCTGGGTGCGCCGGGGGAAGTACCGCGTCAAGGACGGCCGGACGCTCGCGCTGCGTTTCGTCGTGCCGTCGGGGATGCCCGGCAGCAGGCAGGAGGGCGACCTCACCCGCGCCATGCTGGCCCGGATCGGCATCCGCGTGGACGTGCGGCAGGTTCCGGTGGACGACCTGTTCGACCGGTACGTCACGCCGGGCGGCTTCGACATCGTGCCGTTCTCCTGGCTCGGCACCGCGTTCCCCATGTCGGCGCTGCGCTCGGTGTTCTCCCGGCCGAGCGGCGACCGCATCCAGCAGAACTACGCCCGGGTGGGCACGCCCGCCATCGACGCCCTGCTGGAGAAGGCCGTCCACGAGGTCGATCCGGCCAAGGCGCGCCGCCTGATCAACGAGGCCGACCGGCTCATCTGGCGGCTGGCCATCGTGCTGCCCGTCTACCAGCGGCCGCAGATCGTCGCCGTCCGCAGCGACCTGGCCAACCTCGGCGCGCTGGGCTTCTTCGAGCCCCCGTACGAGGACATCGGCTTCACCGGCGCCGCGGCCGGGCCCTGAGGCGCCGCGACGGCCCTCTTCGGGGTCAGGGGAGGGCGAGTTCGACGCCCTTGCGGTCGCTGGTGTAGCGGGCGTTCCACACGTACAGCTTCAGGTCGGACGGGTCGAGGTCGTCCTCGACCGGCAGGTCGGACGCCACGCGCACCACGTAGGACGCGCCCGCCGGTATGAGCGTGTCGGCGCCGTCCCGGACCGGCGGCTTGGAGCCTTCCAGCCGGGCCACGACCTTGCTGCTGTTCGGCAGCGTGCACATGGAGTCGGGGATGCCGGGCTGGGGCATGCACCGGTCGCGCGCGGAGGCGGGCACATCGGAACGCGGCATGAACAGGTCGGCGGGGTAGTCCAGGAGCACCGGGCGACGGCCGGTGTTGGTGATGACGTAGTCGGCGTAGGCGTAGGTGGATCCGGATGGCGGGGGCCGGCCGTCCCCGAAGGGAAGCGGATCGACCCCCGTCTTGATGGCCGCCAACCGGTATCCGTACCCCTCCGGCGTGGTGAAGGTCAGCGAGCGCCCGGTGGTGGGGGACGGCGTGGAGGCGGGCCCGCCCTCGCCGGCGAGGGAGGTGGAGCCGTCGCCGTCCCCGTCGGGCTGCAGGACGGCGATGCCGGCTGCCACCACCGCGATACCGGCCGCGCCCGTCAGCGCCCCCGCCAGGCCCACCCGGCCCGCGCTCCTCTTCTTGCGGTGGCTGCGTGGACGGTAGCTGTTGGCCATGGTCGTTCCCCGGGTCGACTCGCGCCTCTGGCGTCTCTGCGGGTACAGCAGTGCGCGCCGGTCTCAGGCCGACGCACTATACCGGACATATCGCTCACCACGGCGTACGTGCCGAACGGCGGAAACGGCTCAGATCGGGCGTTCCAGCAGGGAGGAGCGGTTCAGTCCGCGCAGCGACGCGTCCAGGATCTCGGCCGTGTGCGCGACGGCGATCCGGTCGCCCCGCCGGGCGAGCGCGTCGCGGATCTGCATCGCGCATCCGGGGTTGGCGGCGACCAGCAGCTCGGCCCCGGTGGCCTGCACGCCGGCCGCCTTCCGGTCGCCGAGCTCCGCGGCGGCCTCGGGCTGGAACAGGTTGTAGGTGCCCGCCGAGCCGCAGCAGATGTCCGGGTCGGCGATCTCCCGGACGGTCAGCTCGGGGATGCCCGCCAGCAGCGCGCGCGGCTGGGAGCGCACCCCCTGCGCGTGCGCCAGGTGGCATGCGTCGTGGTAGGCGACCGTGACGGGCAGCGGGTGCCGCCGTGCGCGCGGCCCCAGCTCCACCAGGTACTCGGTCAGGTCGCGCGTCTTGGCCGAGAGGGACTCGGCGCGTTTCGCCCACGCCGGGTCGTCGGCGAGCAGCTGCGCGTACTCCTTCATGGCCGACCCGCACCCGGCCGCGTTGACGACGATGACGTCCACGCCCTCGAACGCCTCCACGGTGCGGCGGGCGAACGCCCGCGCCTCCTCCTGCCTGCCCGCATGCAGCGACAGGGCGCCGCAGCAGCCCTGCCCCCGGGGGATGACCACGTCGCAGCCCTCCAGCGCCAGCACGCGCGCCGTGGCCGCGTTGACCCCCGGGAAGAACTCGCGTTGCACGCACCCGGTGAGCATGCCGACCGTCGCCCTGCGCTCCCCGCGCGCGGCGACGCGTTCGGGGAGCCTGGGCAGGGGCCTGCCTAGGGGCGGGGCGAGGCGTTCCATCGCCGCCAGCGAGGGCGAGACCCGCTCCAGCAGCCCGAGCAGTCCGCTGCGCCGCATCAGGCGGCGCAACCCCGTGCGCTGGTAGGCGCGCAGCGGACCGCGCAGCGCGCGCAGCCGACGCGGGTACGGGAACAGCCGGAACACCGCCTCCCGGGTCAGCCGTTCGACGACGGGGCGCGGGTGGTCCTGCTCCACCTCCGCCCGGGTCATCTCTATGAGCCGGTCGTACCGCACCCCCGACGGGCAGGCCGTCACGCACGCCATGCACCCCAGGCAGCGGTCGAAGTGCTCGACCATGGGCGCCGACAGCGGTGCCCCGTCCACGTGCTGCTGCATGAGGTGGATGCGGCCGCGGGGGGAGTCCATCTCCTCGCCCCACAGCACGTACGTGGGGCAGGTGGGCAGGCAGAACCCGCAGTGCACGCAGTCGCTGAGGAGCCGGGGCAGCTCCCCCTCCCGCGGGGCGGTCACGTCCGTGCCGGTGCCGGGGGCTTCGCCGGCGCCCGCGCCGTTCGCGGCAGCCGGGTCGTCCGGGGCCGCAGGGTCGTTCAGGGCGGTCATCAGATGCCTCCAGCGAAACGGCCGGGGGAGAGGCGGTGGTCGGGGTCGAACTGGTCCTTCACACGCCGCATCAGCGGCAGGGCCGGGACGGGGCCCCACATGTCGATAACCTCCCGTACCCCCTTGGGGGCGTAGCAGACGACCGCTCCGCCGTGCTGGGGGGCGAGCGCGCCCCGCAGTTCGGCGAGCACGCGTGCGACGTCCTCCGCGCCCATCGCACCCGGCAGGCCGACGTGCCCGTGCCCCGAGGCCGACCACACCGCCGCAGCCTCCGGCGGGAGGGCGCCGAGCAGATCCGTCAGCGACGCCGGGGGCGCGCTCACCTCGATGAGGGTCGTGCCGTCGGGATAGGCGCCCCAGCCGTCGGGAGCCTGCTCCGCGATGCTCGCCTGCGGGCCCAGCAGGTCAGCGACATGGGCGGCACGGGCGGCCACGCCCCCCGGTACGCCCTCGACCAGCACCCCCAGCGCGAGCCCCTCCCCGGGGGACGTCCAGCACTGCAGGGCACTGGGAACCACCGGGGAATGCAGGACCGCCTGCACGGCCTCGTGGGCGGCCCCCGCATCCGCCACGGGAGACGTCACATAGGCGCACGCGGACGGCAGCGGATGCAGGCGGAACGTGGCCTCCACGATCAGCCCCAGCGTGCCGTACGAGCCGCACAGCAGCCGCCCCAGGTCGTACCCGGCCACGTTCTTGACGACCTTGCCGCCCGACCGCGCCGTCCGCCCGTCGGCCCGCACGATCGTGATCCCGATGACCAGGTCGCGCGGCGCCCCGTACAGCAGCCGCAGCGGCCCGGCCGCCCCGGTCGCGATCGTCCCGCCGACCGTCGACCCCGCCAGCGGCACGTCCAGCGACAGCCGCTGCCCCCGCTCGGCGACCGCCTCGGCCAGCCGCCGCATCGGCAGCCCCGCCTGCGCGGTGACCACCAGGTCGCCCGCCGCGTGCTCCACCACCCGGTCCAGCCGCCGGGTGTCGACCAGCAGGTCGCAGCGGTGCGGCGGCAGGCCCCAGTCCAGCCGGGTCTCCCCGCCGCGCGGCACCACGGCCAGCCCGTGCTCGGCCGCCACGCGCATCACCTCGGCCGCCTCGGCGACGTCCGCCGGCGCCGCCACCCAGCGCGGCACGACGCCGAGCACGCCCTCCTCCGGCTCACCGGGCCGCACGTCCGCGCAGACCTTCGCCAGGGCGTCCACCGCCTGCATCAGAACTGCTCCGCCTTCCCCTGCGCGACGAGCGGATGCACGCCCCTGCGGACGCCCGGGACCTCCCCGCACAGCCGGGGCGTGGGGAACACCTTGCCCGGGTTGCACAGCCCCGCCGGGTCGAACCCGCACCGCACCATCTGCATCGTGTCCAGGTCGGTCTCGCTGAACATCCGCGGCATGTACCGCGCCTTGTCCACGCCCACCCCGTGCTCGCCGGTGATCGACCCGCCGTGCTCGATGCACAGGTCGAGGATCGCCCCCGACACCTCCTCGGCGCGCTCGGCCGCCCCCGGCACGGCGTCGTCGAACAGCACCAGCGGGTGCAGGTTGCCGTCCCCGGCGTGGAAGACGTTGGCGACCCGCACGCCCGTCTCGGCCGACAGCTCGTCGATGCGCGCCAGCACCTCGGGCAGCGCGGTGCGCGGGATCACGCCGTCCTGCACGATGTAGGCGGGGCTGATCCGGCCGACCGCCGCGAACGCCGACTTGCGGCCCGTCCAGATCAGCGCCCGCTCGGCGTCGTCGGCGGCGACCCGGATCTCGAACGCCCCCGCCTCCCGGCACAGCCGCTCCACCTCGGCGAACTGGTGCTCCACCTCGGCCGCCGGGCCGTCCAGCTCGACGATCAGCACCGCCCCCGCGCCCGGCGGGTAGCCGCAGCCCACCGCCGCCTCGGCCGCCTCGATCGACAACGCGTCCATCATCTCGATCGCGGCCGGCACCACCCCCGCCGCGATGATCGCCGACACCGCCGCGCCGCCCGCCTCGATCGTGTCGAACGCCGCCAGCAGCGTGCGCACCGTCTCCGGCAGCCGGGTCAGCCGCACCGTGATCTTGGTGGTGATGCCCAGCGTGCCCTCGGCGCCGACGAACGCGCCCAGCAGGTCGTAGCCGGGGCCGCCGGCGCGCAGCGTGGTGATCTCCCCGTCCGGGGTGACGATCTCGCAGGCCAGCACGTGGTGCGCGGTGAAGCCGTACTTCAGGCAGTGCGCGCCGCCGGAGTTCTCCGCCACGTTGCCGCCGACCGAGCAGATCTGCTGGCTGGACGGGTCGGGCGCGAAGTAGTAGCCGTACGGGCGCACCGCTTTGCTCACGTCCAGGTTGATCACCCCGGGCTCCACCACGGCCCGCCGGTTGGGGATGTCGATCTCCAGGATGCGGCGCATCCGGGCCGTCACGATCAGCACGCCGTCCGTGCGCGGCAGCGCCCCGCCCGACAGGCCCGTGCCCGACCCGCGCGCCACGTACGGCACGCCCGCCGCCACGCACGCCCGCACGATCCCGGCGATCTGCTCGGCGGACTCCGGCAGCACGACCAGCCCGGGCACGGCGCGGTGCGCGGTCAGCCCGTCGCACTCGTACGTGCGCAGCCGCACCGGGTCGGTGATCACGGCGTCCGCGCCGAGAAGTCCGGTGAACCGCTCCGCCAGCGCCCGAAGTGTCTGCTCCATCCTGTTCACCTTCCCTCCGGTGCCGCGTTCACCACAAGATCGCGCGAGGGCGGCGTTCGCCGGACATACCGGGGCAGGGTCGGGTAACTTCCCGGGCCATGCTCCCCGAGTTCCTGACCGCCGACCTCACCTTCCCCGAAGGCACCGTCCGCGAGCAGCTGGAGATCGCCCAGACGTTGGTGCCGGGGACGCTGCTGGCCGCCAGCGGGCTGGCCGACGAGCTGCGGGAATGCGCCGAGGAGGGGCTGTACCACTTCTGGGTGAACACCCTCCAGGACATCGGCGTCTGGGCCGAGGGGAACGGCCGCGACGCCGAACTGCCCCCGGAGTTCTGGGTCCGCGTCGCGCAGGCCGCGCACGGCATGGAGTTCCCCGAGTTCGTGCCCTACTGCCTGGGCAAGGCGCAGGGCTGGCCGCGCCGGGACCCCGCCGACGTCATGGCCGCGTTCGCGACGCTGCCGGAGGCCGACGGCCTGACCAGCGAGCTGCGCGCGGCCGGCGACCGGGTGGCCGGGCTGCTGGCCGACGACGACCCGGCGGCCGAGCCGCTGCTGGCCGCCGGCGATCTGGAGGGGCTGGCGCACCATCTGCGGTCCGGCGCCTACGACCGGCTCGGCGAGGAGCTGAGCGAGGTGTTCTCCGCCGCGTTCGACGAGGTGTTCGCGCTGGTGACGAGCAAGGGCTTCCCGTTCGAGCACCGCGCCCACGCGTGGGCGATCATCGGGGCGAATCCTTTCCGGGTGGTCCTGGACGAGGGGCTGGTGTCGCTCGCCCACGCCGAGGTGTGGTGGCGCGCGGGCTGACGGGCGCGGCGCGCCGGACCCGGTGCGGGCCCGGATCCGGCGCGCAGCGCCGGGTTGGTCACGGGAAGCGGGCGTACGCCGGGGTGGTCAGGAACTCGGCGTACTCGTCGGCCAGGGTGACCTCCTTGAACAGCGCCACCGCCTGCTCGTAGCGCGGCTCGTCGTAGGCCCCGCCCAGCTCCTTGCGGATCTTGGCGAGCTCCTCGTCCATGATCCGCTCCACCAGCTCGCGGGTGACCTTCTGCCCGTCGGCCAGCTCGACGCCGTGGCGCATCCACTGCCACACCTGCGACCGGGAGATCTCCGCGGTCGCCGCGTCCTCCATCAGGTTGTGGATCGCCACCGCGCCCGACCCGGCCAGCCAGGTCGCCAGGTAGCGCAGCGCCACGTCGATGTTGTTGCGCAGCCCCGCCTCGGTGATCTCGCCGGGCGTGGCGCTGAAGTTCAGCAGGTCGGCCGCCGACACGCGGACGTCCTCGCGCAGCCGGTCCAGCTGGTTGGGCCGGTCGCCGAGCACGCCGTCGAACACCTCGCGGCAGACCGGGACCAGGTCCGGGTGCGCCACCCAGGACCCGTCGAAGCCGTCGCCGGACTCGCGCGTCTTGTCGGCCCGCACCTTCTCCAGCGCGACCTTGTTGACCTCGGGGTCGCGGCGGGACGGGATGAACGCAGCCATGCCGCCGATGGCGTGCGCGCCGCGCTTGTGGCAGGTGCGCACCAGCAGCTCGGTGTAGGCGCGCATGAACGGCGCGGTCATGGTGATCGCGTTGCGCTCGGGCAGGACGAACTCGGCGCCCCGGTCGCGGAACTTCTTGATGATCGAGAACAGGTAGTCCCAGCGGCCCGCGTTCAGCCCGGCCGAGTGGTCGCGCAGCTCGTAGAGGATCTCCTCCATCTCGAACGCCGCCGGGATCGTCTCGATCAGCACGGTGGCGCGGATGGTGCCGCGCGGGATCTCCAGGATGTCCTGGGCCCGGTTGAAGACGTCGTTCCAGAGCCGCGCCTCCAGGTGGCTCTCCATCTTCGGCAGGTAGAAGTACGGGCCCCGGCCCTTGTCCAGCTGCCGCCGCGCGCAGTGGAACAGGTACAGCCCGAAGTCGAACAGCGACCCCGACATCGGCGCGCCGTCCACCAGGACGTGCTTCTCCTCCATGTGCCAGCCGCGCGGGCGGACCACGATCGTGGCCAGCTCCTCGTCGGGCTTGAGCGCGTACTTCTTGCCGCTGGAGGGGTCGGTGAAGTCGATCGTGCGGTCGAGGGCGTCGCGCAGGTTGAGCTGGCCCTCGATCATGTTCGTCCACAGCGGGGTGTTGGCGTCCTCGAAGTCGGCCAGCCACACCTTGGCGCCGGAGTTCAGCGCGTTGATCGTCATCTTCCGGTCGGTGGGACCGGTGATCTCGACCCGGCGGTCCTCCAGGCCGGGCGCGGGCGGGGCGACCCGCCACGTCTCGTCCGCCCGCACCGACGCCGTCTCGGGCAGGAAGTCCAGCGTCCCGCCCGCCGACAGCCGCCGCTGCCGCTCGGCGCGGGCCCGCAGCAGCTCCTCGCGCCGGGGTCCGAACTCGCGCTGCAGCGCGGCCAGCAGGCTCAGCGCCTCGGGCGTGAGGATCTCGTCGTATCGGTCGTGCAGAGGGCCGGTGACCTCGATGCCCTCCGGGCCGTCGGGTGCAGCCATCGTCCCGCCCTTCTTTCGTATCGTGAAAACTCACTTCTGTTACGTGGAGAAAGCTACTCGTCCGTGCTCGCGACGGTCAAAGGGGGGTGGCCGACGCGATCCGGTCGACACGCCCCCTACCCGCTCCGCGCCGCCGCCACCATCGGTCACCCTTCTGTTGCGAACTGTGAGGGCGTCGGTCGCTTTCGTCCGGTTGCCTGCGGGCGCGGCCGGGTAAGGCCCCGACAGGTGGGGACACCTGTGACGTGGGAATAATCGGATGACCCGGCGACCGCACCGTGAGACGATCGGCGGGAAGACACAGCCGCTCAGCGGCGTTCTACCGAGGACATATGACGCAACTCTTCTCTGAGGACCACGAGCCCCGGATCCCCGACGCGCTCCGCGACGAGCCGATGACCGGGGACCTCGACCTGGAGGACCGCCGGGCGCTGCGCCGCGTGGCGGGCCTGTCCACCGAACTCACCGACGTCACCGAGGTCGAGTACCGCGCCCTGCGGCTCGAACGCGTCGTGCTCATCGGCGTGTGGACCGACGGCACCGCCGAGGCGGCCGACAACTCGCTGCGCGAGCTGGCGCTGCTGGCCGAGACCGCCGGATCGCAGGTGCTGGAGGGCCTGATCCAGCGGCGCAGCCGCCCCGACCCGGCGACCTACATCGGCGCGGGCAAGGCCGCCGAACTGCGCGACGTGGTGGCCGCCACCGGCGCCGACACCGTGATCTGCGACGGCGAGCTGTCGCCCAGCCAGCTGCGGCACCTGGAGGAGACCGTCCAGGTCAAGGTCATCGACCGGACCGCGCTGATCCTGGACATCTTCGCCCAGCACGCCCGCAGCCGCGAGGGCAAGGCGCAGGTCGAGCTGGCCCAGCTCGAATACCTGCTGCCGCGCCTGCGCGGCTGGGGCGGCAACCTGTCCCGGCAGGTCGGCGGACGCGCCGCCGGCGGCGTCGGCATCGGCGGCCGCGGCCCCGGCGAGACCAAGATCGAGCTGGACCGGCGGCGCATCCGCGCCCGCATGGCCAAGCTGCGCCGCCAGATCGCCGACATGGCCAAGGCCCGCGACACCAAGCGCGGCGAGCGGCGCCGCAACGAGGTGCCCGCCGTGGCGATCGCCGGCTACACCAACGCGGGCAAGTCGTCGCTGCTCAACCGGCTCACCGGCGCCGGGGTGCTGGTGGAGGACGCGCTGTTCGCCACCCTGGACCCCACCGTCCGGCGCGCGCAGACGCCCGGCGGCCGCGCCTACACGCTGGCCGACACGGTCGGGTTCGTCCGGCACCTGCCGCACCAGCTGGTCGAGGCGTTCCGCTCCACCCTGGAGGAGGTCGTCGACGCCGACCTGATCCTGCACGTGGTGGACGGCTCCGACGCCGACCCCGAGGCGCAGATCGACGCGGTCCGCGAGGTGCTGCGCGAGATCGGCGCCGAGGGCATCCCGGAACTCGTCGTGATCAACAAGGCGGACGCCGCCGACGAGCTCGTGCTGGCCCGGCTGCAGCGCCGGGAACCGCACAGCGTGGTCGTCTCGGCCCGCACCGGCGCCGGCATCGCCGAGCTGCGCGCGGCCATCGAGGCCGACCTGCCCGGCCTGGAGCGCGAGCTGCGGGTCCTGGTGCCCTACGACCGCGGCGACCTGGTCGCCCGGGTGCACAGCCGCGGCGAGGTGCTCAAGCTCGAGCACCTGGCCGAGGGCACCGCCCTGCACGCCCGCGTCCCCGACGACCTGGCCGGCGAGCTGGAGCGCTTCCAGGACCTGGCCGCGACCACCTCCTGACGCAGGCCGCCCAGGTGCGCGGTGTCAGGGGGCGTCCCGTCCGACGCGGATGCGGGCGGCCTCGGCCGCCCGCCCGCAGTGGTCCGGCCCCGGGCGCGGCGATTACCCACAAAAGCAGTGGCTTGCGGGGGAAGATGCGGTAACGTTGCGCGACAGGGGACATTGGGGGCGCCCCTCCGGAATCCGCCCTTCGGAGCGGGCCGATTGCGGGCCCCGTGGTCGCCGAACGGTGACAGCTTCTCCAATCCGCTTGACGCCTCCGCCGTAACCCGTACGGTCGTATCACTAGGGGCGGGTGAGGCGTCGATGCGGTGCGCACAGGCATTCCATGGTGTATCGGGTGGCATGTGCAAGCTGTCCGGTTGCCGGACCTCGGTGAACCGTTCGCGCGTACGTCTCGCACTCTCCCCGGCCCGCCGCCGCCTTCCTGGAACCTCGGTCGAGACGCCCGCGTTGACGAGCCAGAGGTTGTCGGCCGGGCCGTCAGTGCACTACCGTGACGAAACCGATATCTACGGTCTCGTTGCTCATGGCGATCGAACGATCGCCCAACCCTCCAGCGGTGAGTCGCCGGCACCCAGTCGGCGTTTCGGATCGAGAGCAGGTGGCCCTCTTCATGGCGTCCCGTTCAGCGCCGAACGGCGCGATGTCCCATCCGGGTCGGTGACCCGATGACGGTACGGCTGTTGACGAACATCGGCAGGCTCTGGACGGGCACCGACGTCTGCAGCAACGCCGCCGTTCTCATCCACGACGACCGGATCGTCTGGGCAGGCCCGGCGGCCGACCTGCCGCAGAGCGTGCCCGGCGTCATCGACGACATCGTCGACGTCGACCACGTGGAGAACCTCGGCGGCGGACTGGTCACGCCCGGGCTGATCGACGCCCACTCGCACCCCGTCTACGCGGGCAACCGCTGGGCCGAGCTGGCCATGCGCACCAGCGGCTCGTCCCACTCGGCGATCGCCGCGGCGGGCGGCGGCGTCAACTCCACGGTCACCGTGACCCGCGGCACCGACCCGTGGACGCTGTGCAACGGCGTCCGCGAGCGGCTGCGCCAGTGGATCCTCGCGGGCACCACCACGGTCGAGGCCAAGACCGGCTACCACCTCACCCGCGACGGCGAGCTCGCCGACATCCGCATGCTGCGCTCGCTGGAGGGCGAGCCCGCCATGCCGCGCATCCACGCCACCTTCCTGGCCGCGCACATCCTGCCGCCGGAGTTCTTCGGCCGCCGCCGCGACTACATCGACGCCGTCCGGCTGTGGGCCGCCGACGCCGCCGCGGCGGGCGCCGACAGCATCGACGTGTACTGCGACGAGGGCCACTTCACCGCCGAGGAGGCCCGCGCCCTGCTGCTCACCGGCAAGCGCGCCGGGCTCAAGGCCCGCATGCACGCCTGCGCCAACGAACGCGTCGGCGCCGCGCAGGTCGCCGCCGAGGTCGGCTGCGCCTCCGCCGACCTGCTCACCCACGCCAACGACGACGACATCAAGGCCCTGGCGCACGCCGGGGTCACCGCCACCGTCTGCCCGGGCAGCGCGCTCAACAGCTCGCGGCCCCCGGCGCCGGTGCGCGCCATGCTCGACCGCGGCGTCACCGTCGCCCTCGGCACCGACCACAACCCCGGCCAGTGCGGCATCACCTCGATGCCGCTGGTCATCGGCCTGGCCGTGGCGATGTACGGGCTCAGCGTCACCGAGGCCCTGCGCGCCGCCACCCTCGGCGGCGCGGCCGCGCTGCGCGTCGGCGACCGCGGCTCCCTGGCCCCGGGCATGCTGGCCGACATCGTCCTGTGGGACGCCGACCACGAGGGCGCCTTCGCCTGGGCGTTCGGCCTGCGCGCCCTGCGCGTGTGGAGGGGCGGCGTCCCCGTCCAGTCCTGAACGGCGACCCGAGCCCGGCCGCACCGCGCGGCCGGGCGTCATCCGCGGGGGCGACGGACACGACACCGTTACAGGCGGACACCCTCGCGTCATCTCCCGAGGAGTAGCCTCGCCTCATGGCCAGCGCGGTTGCGGTCGTCACGGACTCCACTGCCCACCTTCCTGCGGGCCTCGCCGAACGCCACGGGATCACCGTCGTGCCGCTGCAGGTCGTCATCGGCGGCACGGTACGGGACGAGGGGCAGATCACCAGCGACGAGGCGGCGCAGGCCCTCCGGCAGTGGCATCCCGTCACCACCTCCCGCCCGTCGCCCGAACGCTTCGCGCACGCGTTCAAGGCCGCCGCGGGAGGCGGTGCGCGCGCCGTCGTCTCCGTGCACCTTTCGGCGGCCATGTCCGGCACCGTGGAGGCCGCCAGGCTCGCCGCCGAGGACGCCCCGGTGCCCGTCCGCGTCGTCGACACCGGCGTCATCGGCCTCGGCCTGGGCTTCGCCGCCCTGTCGGCGGCCGCGGCCGCCCGACGCGGCGCCGACGCCGACGAGGTCGCGGCCGCCGCCGAGCAGCGCGCCCGCCTGTCCCGCTCCCTGATCTACGTCGACACCCTCGAACACCTCCGCCGCGGCGGCCGCATCGGCGCCGCCGCCACACTGCTCGGCTCGGCCCTCATGGTGAAGCCGCTGCTGAGCATCGTCGACGGCCGCATCGCCCCGCTGGAGAAGGTCCGCACCTCCTCCCGGGCGATCGCCCGGATGGAGGAACTCGCCGGCGACTTCGCCGGCGACCGCCCCGTCGACCTCGGCGTCCAGCACCTGGCCGCCGCCGCCCGCGCCGAAACCCTCGCCCGCCGCCTGCGCGACCGGATCCCCCAGGTCAAGGACGTCTACGTCGGCGAGGTCGGCCCCGTCATCGGCGCCCACGCCGGCCCCGGCATGCTCGGCGTCGTCGTGGCCCCGCACCTGTGAGCCGAGTTATCCACAATCTCCGCGAGGTCTGTGGCGGCCCCGTCCACCCCGCCTAACGTCGAGCCTCGTGAGACACCTTGCAGCCCCGCCTTCGGCCTACATCCGCTCCGTTCCCACCGACCCCCGCCGGCCGTCGGCGGCTCCCCGCAGAGCCGCCCCGCGCTCCGTCACCCCACGCCCGCCCACCGCCCCGACATCCGCCGGGCGCCTGATCGCCCTGCCACCGAAGCACCACACCGCCCCTCCGCACGTGACACACCAGCCGGACGACACGCCCCAACCCGCAGAAACACCCGTCATCCCGCCACCCAAAGCACCCCCACGCACGGACAAAGCACGGCGACCGAACGCCCCCCTGCCTGCGCGCACCACGCAGACACCCCAACGAAGGCGGACACATGCAGGCGCAGTGTCAACGCTTCCGTCGCCCGAGTCGCGCCTGCGCTTGAGCGTGGCACGGCGCGTGGACGAGCCCTCGGATGGCGGCGAGCACCGTGCACCGGACGGGCAAGGCATTGTGCGTGTCGCCCGGAAACCGGGGCGTTGGCTGGCACGTGCGGGCGCGGTGTCAGCGCTCCCGTCATCCAAGACACGCCTGCACTTGCGCGTGGTGCGGGGTGTGGACGAGCCCTCGGACAATTGCGGGCGCCACACCCCCAACCGTCAGGAGACTCAGACGCCGCAGCGTAGGTCGGCACGTGCGGACGCGGTGTCAGCGGTCCCGTCACCCGAGTCGCGCCCGCGCGCAGGTGTGGTGGGGCGTGTGAATGGGCCCGGGGACGGGGGTGTCCGCCGTGAACGTCGTGCAGTCGGTGGAGAGGGCCCCGTGGGTGCCGCTCAGCAGCCGCAGCGTCGGTCGGCGCGTACGGGGGCGCCGCCGGAGGCGGGCGGGCTCGGTCGTCAAACGCGTCCGGTGCGCGGTGGACGGGGCGACGAGGGGGTTCGTCGCGCGCCGGGGCGCGGAGAGACGCAAACAGGTCATGCGGGCGTGCACGGAGGGGGCGCCGAACCGGTGCGGGCGGACGAAACCGCAGGCGGACGGGCAGAGGCACGAGGCCTCGGGGTGCTGGGTGCGGTGCGTCCCGGCCCCGGATCGGAACCGCCTCGCCCACCGGGCGACGGGACCCCGGGAAGGCGCGGACGCGTCGCCGACGTGCTGGTGCGGCTGGATCCCGGGGCGGGAGGCGTGCGGGCGCTGGCCATCGTGGCCCTGGTCGCGGCGCTGGTGGCCGCCGGTTACCTGTGGCTGGCGCGACCGCGTCCCGTCGCCGAGGTCGGAGGGCGGCCGACACTGCTCGCCGGCTCGTCGGCGCCCGCCCCCGCGGGCGGCCAGGGCGCACCGGTCATGGTGCACGTGTACGGCAAGGTCAGGCGGCCCGGCGTGGTCACCCTGCCCGCCGGGTCGCGGGTGGCGGACGCCATCAAGGCGGCCGGGGGAGTGCGGCCGGGAGCCGGTACGGGCGCCCTCAATCTCGCCCGAAAGGTGGTGGACGGCGAGCAGATTCCGGTCGGTGTGCGAGCACCGTCCGCCGCCTCCGCACCGGACGCGACACCCGCCGGGACGGCCGGGCCGTCCGCCGCCGGTGCGCAGCTCGACCTCAACACGGCCAGCGTCGAACAGCTCGACCAGCTCCCCGGAGTGGGGCCCGTGCTCGCCCAGCGCATCGTGGACTACCGCACTCGGCACGGCGGGTTCCGCTCCGTGGAGCAGCTCCAAGAGGTCTCGGGCATCGGCGAGCGGCGGTTCGCCGACCTCAAAAATCTGGTGCGCGTATGAAGGACCATGACCTGCGGCTGGTCGCCCCGGCCGCGGCCGCCTGGCTCGCCGCGGCGGTCGCGCTGGGAACGGGACGGGCCGTCGCGTACGGCATCGCCGGTGCCGCCGTGGTCGCGGTCGCGTTCGTCGCCCGCCGCCGCAGCGCCGCACGCCGCTGGTGCACGCTGGCATTGACGTGCGCCGCGGCGTCGGCCGCCGGGGTGGGGCTCCGGGCCACGGCCGTCCAGTCCGGCCCGGTGCGCGACCTCGCCGACGCGGGAGGCCGCGCGGCGGTCGAGGCGGTGGTGACCGCGGACCCGCGGCAGGTCGCCGGGCGGCGGTTCGCCCTGATACGGATGCGGGCCGAGACCGTTGACGCCGGCGGGCGCAGGACGAGGGTGCGCGTCCCGATCCTGGCGGTCGCCGCCGATCGGCGCTGGATCGGGCTGCTGCCCAGCCAGCGGGTGCGCTTCACCGGCCGGTTCGCCCCGCCGAGGCGGGCCGAACTGCTCGCCGCCGTGGTCGTGGTGCGCGGCCCGCCGGACGTGCTGGGGCCCGCCTCGACCGTCCAGCGGGCCGCCGAGCACGTGCGCGCCAGGTTGCGTCTGGCCGTGGCCCGGCTGCCGCCCGACCAGCGCGGCGTCCTGCCCGGCATGGTCGTGGGCGACACCTCCCGGCTCGACCCCCGGCTCACCGAGGACTTCCGGACCGCCGGGCTCACCCACCTGCTCGTGGTGTCCGGCGCGAACCTGGCGATCGTCGTCGGCGCGGTCCTGGGCCTGTGCCGGCTGGCCGGGCTGGGACGGCGGCGGGCGCCGTTCGTCGCCGCACTGGCCGTCCCGGTGTTCGTGGTGGTCGCCCGTCCGGAGCCCAGCGTGTTGCGGGCGACCGTCATGGGGCTGATCAGCCTGCTGGCGATGTTCACCGGACGGCGCCGGCAGGGGGTGCCCGCGCTCTGTGCCGCGGTGCTGCTCCTGGTGCTGATCGACCCGACGCTCGCCCGCTCCTACGGGTTCGCGCTGTCCGTGCTGGCCACCGCCGGCCTGCTCGTTCTGGCGCCGCCGTGGCGGGAACGGCTGCGGCGCCGGGTCCCGGGGCCGCTGGCCGACGCCCTGGCCGTCGCGGCGGCCGCGCAGATCGCCGTCGCCCCCGTCCTGGTGATGCTGTCCGGAGAGGTGGGCGTGGTGGCCGTCCTGGCGAACCTGCTCGCCGCACCGGCCGTGCCGCCCGCCACGCTCCTCGGCGCCGCCGCAACCGTGATCGCGCTGCTCTGGCCCGCGGCGGCCCAGGTCGTGGTGTGGCCTGCCGGGCTGGCGGTCGGCTGGATCGTGTGGGTGGCCCGCACGGCGGCCGGCCTCCCGTACGCCACCATCCCGTGGCGCGGCGGCGGGCTCGGCGCGCTGGCGCTGCTCGCCGCCGGCGGCTGCGCCGTGCTGATCCTGAGGTACCGCCGCGCCCGGCTCGTCGCCGCGGCGGCCATGGCGGGCACGCTCGTCGCGGTCGCCGGCCTGCGGATCCTGTCTCCGGGCTGGCCGCCGCCGGGCTGGATGATGGTGGCCTGCGACGTCGGGCAGGGCGACGCCCTGGTGCTGTCGACCGCGCCCGGACAGGCCGTCGTGGTGGACACCGGCCCAGAGCCCCGCCCGGTGGACGCCTGCCTCGACCGCCTCGGCATACGCGACGTCCCCCTGCTCGTCCTCACCCACCCGCACGCCGATCACGTGGACGGCATCGCCGGCGTCCGCGACGGACGAAGCCTGCACACGGTGCTGACCACACCCCTCGGCACCGCCGAGGAGGCCCTTCCGGCCCTCGGGCCAGCCGGCCGCACACGGTGCGCCGATCTCGGTGACGCCCGGCCCTCTCCCGCGCGGCCGCGATGTGGGGCGGTGGCGCGTCCCGCGCCGGCCGGGCAGCGCTGGCGGATCGGCGAACTGACCTTGTCGGTCCTGGGGCCCGCGGTGACCGGGCCCCGGCTGACCCGCCGCGACGACGGGACGACCATCAACAACGCCAGCGTCGTGCTGCTCGCCCGGCGCCCGGGATTCAGCGCACTGCTCGCCGGAGACGTCGAACCCGAGGCGCAGCGCAGCCTGCTGGGCGTCGTGCCGCCGGTGCAGGTGCTGAAGGTGCCGCACCACGGGTCCCGCAAACAGGAGCCGCGGTTCCTGGCCGCGACACACGCGAAGATCTCCATCATCTCGGTCGGACGCGACAACGACTACGGCCACCCGTCCACCGCCACCATGGACACGCTCCGCCGTCTGGGCATGCGCATCCACCGCACCGACGAGGACGGAGACATCGCCGTCGTACGTACCGCAGCGGCCCTGGCCGTCGTCACCCGCCGCTGACCCGCCCCGCCTGCGTCGTGCATGCTGTGTTTTTTGGGCCTGTTGCTGTTCCTCGGTGTAGGCGCCGGTTCGCGTGATCGTGTGGTGAGTACTGAGGCGGGCATCTGTTGCTGATTCCGGCCCGGGTGACAGGTTTGCTTCGTTCATCGAGGTCGGTGGGCGCCTGCCTGACTGCGCGGGCGGCGGAGGTGGCGATCTCGCTGGGGGCTGTGTTCCTTCGTCACCGGTGCCCTCCTAGAGGGTGTCCGGCGGATCATGGTGGGTCCGTAGCAATGCGGTGGCCAGAGTGCTCCGGCGCGGTGGTGACAGGCCGACCCTGGCGTGAGGTGGCGATGTCCCGCGTCACTCGGGGGCGAACGATGCGCTATTCGACCACCTTGCGGTGTCGACCGGGGCGGCTGCCGCCGGAGGAGGGCAAGTGGCCATCAAGATCCATTGGACACGACCGTGGGCGTGTCCGGTGGATCATGGTGGGGTCGCAACGGTGCGGCGGTCCCGGCCCGGCGGTGCGCGCTTGGCGTGGCGGGTGCGCTGCCGCGTCGTCGCTGAGCCGGTTGGTGATGTTGCGGCGTTGGCGGGGTGGTCGCACAGGCGGCGGGTGACCTGGATCCGCCGGATAGGGCCTCGAGGCGGGCTCGAAGTGTGCGGCTGGTGGGAGGGCAAGAGGGTGGGGTTTCGGGGTGGGGGTTGTGATGAGTGGCTTGGGGACGGCTGGGGCGTGGCATGCTGCTGGGGTGTCGGGTGAAGCCCTGAATCTGATCGTCGGAGACGAAGAACTGCTCGTGGAGCGGGCGGTCGCGGAGATCGTGGCGGAGGCGCGGGCCGCCGATCCGGAGGTCGAGGTGATCGACCTGGTGCCGGGCGGGCTGGAGCCGGGGCGGCTGGCGGAGCTGACCTCGCCGTCGCTGTTCGGAGGCGGCAAGGTGCTGGTGCTGCGGTCCGCACAGGACCTCGGCAAGGACCTGACCGCCGAGGTGCTCGCCTACGCCGAGCAGCCCGCCGACGACGTCGTGCTGGTGGTCGTCCACCATGGCGGGGCCAAGGGCAAGGCGCTGGTGGACGGGCTCACCAAGCTCAAGGCCCGCAAGATCGCCCGGCCGAAGATCACCAAGATGGCGGACCGGGTCGCGTTCGTCCGCGAGGAGATCCGCCGGTCGGGCGGCAAGGTGTCGCAGGACGCGGCGCGGTCGCTCATCGATGCGGTCGGCAACGACCTGCGGGAACTGGCCGCGGCGTGCAGTCAGCTCGTCGCCGACACCGGCGGCCGGGTGGACGACGCGGCCGTCGCGCGCTACTACCGGGGCCGCGCCGAGGTCAGCGGGTTCACCGTGGCCGACAAGGCGATCGAGGGGCAGCTCGCCGACGCGCTGGAGCAGCTGCGGTGGGCGCTGGCGACCGGCGTCGCGCCGGTGCTGATCGTCAGCGCGCTCGCGCAGGGCGTGCGGGGGCTGGCCAAGGTCGGCGGGGCGCCGCGGGGGGCGCGGGGGGCGGCGCTGGCCAAGGAGCTCGGCATGCCCCCGTGGAAGATCGAACGCGTGCAGCGGCAGCTGCGCGGCTGGTCCGGCAACGGTGTCGCGCGTGCGCTGAGCGTGGTCGCCGAGGCCGACGCGCAGGTCAAGGGCGGTGCCGCCGATCCGGCCTACGCGCTGGAGAAGGCGGTGGGAGAGATCGTCGCCGCACGGGCGCTGCGCTGACCCGGGGTCAGTCGCCGAAGCACAGGTACTGGGGCGGGACGCTCTCGACCAGCCAGACGTTGTTGGGGGTCACCCGGAACAGGTGGCCGTCAGCGGCCATGCGGCCGGAGGCCACGGTGAGGACGACGGGGCGGCCGCGGCGGGAGCCGACGCGCTCGGCGGTCCGGCGGTCGGGGGACAGGTGGACGGCGTGGCGCCTCATGCGGCGCAGGCCCTCGCGGCGGATGGCGGCCACGAACCGGGACGTGGTGCCGTGGTAGAGGAACGGCGGCGGGGGCGTGACGGGAAGGCCGAGATCGACGTCGACCGAGTGGCCCTGGTTGGCGCGGATGCGCCGACCGGTCTCGTCGAAGGCGTAGCGGCGCTTGTCGTTGACGGCCACCACGTGGTCGAGCTCGTCGCGCGAGACGGGAAAGCCGTGCCGGGCGGCGGCCGACAGCAGCTCCTCGACGTCCACCCAGCCGTGCGGATCCAGGGTGATGCCGATGTCCTGGGGGCGGTGCCGCAGATGCCGGGCCAGATACTTGGAGATCGTCACGGTGCGGCGTTCGTCCATGGGGCCGCAGTAACGCCGGACGCCGCGGCCCCACCGGGCCGCGGCGTCGACCGGACGAGCGCGAAGGTCACTCGGCGGCGGCCGCCTGCAGCTGGGCGGCCCGCTTGGCGATCGCCGACTTGCGGTTGGCGGCCTGGTTCTTGTGGATGACGCCCTTGCTGACGGCCTTGTCCAGCTTGCGGGCGGCGTGCCGCTGCAGCGCGATCGCCTGCTCGACGTCACCCGCCTCCGCGGCCTCGCGGAACTTGCGGATCGCCGTCTTCAGCTCGGACTTGACGGCCTTGTTGCGCAGGCGGCGCTTCTCGTTCTGCTTGTTCCGCTTGATCTGGGACTTGATGTTAGCCACGTCGTAGTGCCTCAGCTAGGTTGCGATCCTTCGCCTGCCCACATATACGGACAGGCTCCGACGAAAGGTTTGGGACGGGGGCGACGGTGCCCCAGGGCACGACGCTACGCCACACGCAGTCGCACAGCCTATCAATCACCGACGTCCCGCCAAAACCGAGCGGCGCCCCGTGCACCGAGCACGCCGCGCGGCATGGGACCATGGGATGCGGCAGGATCTGCCGCATCCATGTCCACCAGTGAGTTTGCGAACGGACGCCGGTGCCTGAGCCGAACAAGACCGATCCCGCGATCATCCGGAACTTCTGCATCATCGCGCACATCGACCACGGCAAGTCGACGCTCGCCGACCGCATGCTGCAGCTGACCGGCGTGGTCGAGGAGCGCCAGATGCGCGCCCAGTACCTGGACCGCATGGACATCGAGCGCGAGCGGGGCATCACGATCAAGAGCCAGGCGGTCCGGCTGCCGTGGACGGGGCCGGACGGCCGCGACTACGTGCTCAACCTCATCGACACGCCGGGCCACGTCGATTTCTCCTACGAGGTGTCCCGGTCGCTGGCGGCGTGCGAGGGCGCGGTGCTGCTGGTGGACGCGGCGCAGGGCATCGAGGCGCAGACGCTGGCCAACCTGTACCTGGCGCTGGAGGCCGACCTGCACCTGATCCCGGTGCTCAACAAGATCGACCTGCCCGCGGCGCAGCCCGACCGGTACGCCGAGGAGCTGGCCGGGATCATCGGCTGCGACCCGTCCGAGGTGCTGCGGGTCAGCGGCAAGACCGGCGAGGGCGTGCCCGAGCTGCTCAACCGGATCGTCGAGACGGTCCCGGCGCCGGAGGGCGACGCCGACGGGCCGGCCCGGGCGCTGATCTTCGACTCGGTGTACGACACCTACCGCGGCGTGGTGACGTACGTGCGGATCGTCGACGGGCACCTGTCGCGCCGCGAGAAGAGCCTGATGATGTCCACGGGGGCGGCGCACGAGACCCTGGAGGTCGGGGTGATCTCGCCCGAGCCCAAGCCGGTGGAGGGGCTCGGCGTCGGCGAGGTCGGCTACCTGATCACCGGGGTGAAGGACGTCCGGCAGGCGCGGGTCGGCGACACCGTCACCGGGGCGTCGAATCCGGCGCCCGAGCCGCTGGGCGGCTACCAGGACCCCAAGCCCATGGTGTTCTCCGGCCTGTATCCGGTGGACGGCGACCAGTACCCCGAGCTGCGCGACGCCCTGGACAAGCTGCGGCTCAACGACGCCGCGCTGATCTACGAGCCGGAGACCTCGGCCGCGCTGGGCTTCGGCTTCCGCTGCGGCTTCCTCGGCCTGCTGCACATGGAGATCGTCCGGGAGCGGCTGGAGCGCGAGTTCGACCTGTCGCTGATCGCCACCGCGCCCAACGTGGTCTACCGGGTGGTGATGGAGAACGGCGCCGAGCACGTGGTCACCAACCCCAGCGAGTTCCCCGAGGGAAAGATCGGCGCGGTGTACGAGCCGGTGGTGCGGGCGACGATCCTGTCCCCGAGCGACCACATCGGCGCGATCATGGAGCTGTGCCAGGGCCGGCGCGGCGTCCTGCAGGGCATGGACTACCTGTCGGAGAACCGGGTCGAGATCCGCTACACGCTGCCCCTCGCCGAGATCATCTTCGACTTCTTCGACCAGCTCAAGTCGCGCACCCGCGGCTACGCCTCGCTGGACTACGAGCCCAGCGGCGAGCAGGAGGCCGACCTGGTGAAGGTGGACATCCTGCTGCAGGGCGAGTCGGTGGACGCCTTCAGCCAGATCGTGCACCGCGACAAGGCCCGCGAGTACGGGCTGATGATGACCGGCAAGCTCAAGGAGCTCATTCCGCGGCAGCAGTTCGAGGTGCCCATCCAGGCCGCGATCGGCGCCCGCATCATCGCCCGCGAGAACATCCGCGCCATCCGCAAGGACGTGCTCGCCAAGTGCTACGGCGGCGACATCTCCCGCAAGCGCAAGCTGCTGGAGAAGCAGAAGGAAGGCAAGAAGCGGATGAAGACGATCGGCCGCGTCGACGTCCCGCAGGAGGCCTTCGTCGCCGCCCTGTCCACCGGCGAGTCGTCGGACAAGGGCAAGAAGTAGCGCGCCGCCCGCCCGAACCTCCCGGGCCCGCGGGTCGACGGGAGGTAGGGCGTTGTTGCGGAAATGGTAAAGCGGTGGTGACGCAGTGTTCATGCGGGAACACTGTGTGTCGTGACCCATACGTTGTTGCATCAGGTTCTGGTCTCCGACCTGGTGGTGCCGATCGGGCTCGCGGAGACCGAGGACCAGGAGTCGCTCACGGGGTTCGGCGCCCGGCTGGCCGACGACACCTGGCTGCGGTCCGACCTGATGGTCTTCCGCAAGGAGCAGGCCAGGGACGACCTGTGGTACATCGACGGCGGGCCGCTGCTGGCCGTCGAGGTCGCCTCGGACGCCTCGCGCGCGGCCGACCTCGGCCCGAAGAAGGCGATGTACGAGCGCTTCGGGGTGCCGTCGTACTGGGTGGTCGACCTCAAGGGCGACGAGCCCGAGGTCGAGGTGTTCGAGCTCGGCTGCGACGGCCGGTACGCCGAGGCGGCCCGCGTGACCCGGGGCCGGTCCCGCACGCTCACCCGGCCGTTCCCGATCGAACTCGCCCCCGACGTCATCTTCGACCGGCTGCCGCGCCGGTCCGCTGCGAGGAGGACAGCCACCGTGCCCGACCAGCCGCACCGCATCGGCCCGGATCTGCCGCACTGCGAGGAGCCCATCCTCATCGACGCCTTCGGGCACCGCTGGCCCACGGGCGCCGAGAAGGTGGAGCTGTGGGACGGCTGCCCGGTGTTCTACGGGGAGTGGGACGAACGCGACGTCGAGATCGCCCAGCGCGCCTATCCGGGGCGCGTCATCCGGCTGGACCAGCCGCCTGGCGAGCCCGGCACCATGACCGTCCTGCCCGGCCCCGGCGACCCGGCGCACTGAACGGCGCCCGCGGCCGCGACCGGCGCGGCCGCGGGCCACCCGGATCGTCCGCAGTGCTCCGGTCTTCCGGCCGGGGGCGGAGAGGCTGAACGCCTGCGGAGCGACCGCAGGCCCCGCCGCCCGGCGCGGCGGGCGGCGGGGCCTGGTGGAACAGGAGGCCGCATCCGCGGCACAGGCCGAATCCCCGGCCTTCGAGGCCGGGGAGCACGTCACTTGAACAGCGGCCAGGCGATGATGGACGGCACGCGGCGGAACTCGCCGCGGTTGGCGGCGCGCGCCGCGTACACCAGGAAGACGAAGGTGACCAGGCTGAACACCAGCGGCACCCAGATCAGCACCTCGACCAGCAGCGACAGCAGCGCCCCGACGACCCACACGGCGACCGCCGCGACGCCCATGTTGAGCCCCTGCGCGGCGTGCCACCGGACGAACGGCGAGCGGCCCCTGCCGACGTAGACGACCAGCGGCGCGATCACACTGACCACGAACTGGCCCACATAGGCCATCAGCGCCCACGTCATGTCGTCGTGGCCGGAGGGGCCCTGGGGGTGGCCGCGGTGGCCCGGCGCCGCGGCGGGCGGGAGGGGCTGGTGACCGTAGCCGGGGGACGGCGGAGGCCCGTAGGCCATGGCGGGAGTCCTCTCGAATGCCTGTTGTGTGGCGAACCGTGCGACTCCTATGACGCTCCGGAACCCGGCCCGGTTCACGGCCGCGGCCCGTCGGGTGCGCAGAGCCCGGAGCCGGCGGCGTTGTGCCGAAGCCGGCCGGGCGGCGTTCCGGCGGCGCACGGCATCGGCCGCGGGCCGCCACCGGAACCGTCCGGGCCGCCTGACGGCAGGGGCGGCGCCCGGCCGAGCCGCCGCCGTCGTGCGGCGCCGGCCG